>JADZFY010000115.1 GCA_020854215.1 Chitinophagaceae bacterium
AACCGGGAAAACAAAAAAGCATCTGATTGTTCAGATGCCTGTTGATGGTTGAAACTAAAGGGTACGGATTAGGGCAATATGTTTTATAAATGAACGCGTTCCGCAGTATTATTTTGAAGTACCCGCTGCAACGAGAGCGTCGGATATCGCATCGTTCGAACTTGAAATATTTTTGTAGGTAATGCTATGGGCGAAAGCATCGTTAGCATAGCTCACTTCGTCCAGTTCACCTGCTATAAACCAAAATCCAATTTTTACAGGTTTACCGCTGAGGATGTCTTTACCTTCTAACGTGAAACTCGTTTTATTCGCCAGGAATTCAAGGTTGATATTATTAATAAACGTGCTGTACTTCCTGCTAGCTCCATCAGAAAATGAAATGATATTTTTTTCTATCGTTATCTCTGATGCAGCGTTGAACTCCCGGTCAATAAAATACAATTTGTTTTCAGCATCATACTTCACCTGTTGCTGTTGATTCGATACAAAATGATAATGGTTGCTTTGGGCTTTTATTGAAAATGTTGACATAACCAGAACTACAAGCCCTACAATTGTTTTCATATAAAGTGAATTTCAATAAAAACGCAAAAAGTACAGTTTAGTGTTGCAACCGGTGGGCTTTTCGGCGGAGATTCACTTACAAGGGACAGAGGAACGTTTATCTGACTTTTTGCGGTGTTCACCGAAACCGGGTAACCCCTACACGCACACGCTAATGCAGAAATAATCGGTCGCACCCAATTTTTCGCGAGAGGAAACGGTTCAATTTACCATAAGCTAATTCAAGCGATCGTAATTTGGCGCTAAGAGTGGTTTTGTTTCAATCTGAATAGACAGGAGAGGAGTGCTGGAACAGGTGGAGAAAAAAAACGGTACAATAAAGAGAGTCGCTCTATTGTACCGGAACAAAGTATGAAGATCAAAAGTTTATGCTTCTTGCTTGGCTTTCGCAGCTGAATTGTCTTTTTCTGACATGCCTTCTTCAATCTCTTTTTTAACGTTGCTTTTTGCATCGTTAAATTCGCGGATACCGCGTCCCAATCCACGCATAAATTCCGGAATCTTACGTCCTCCAAAAAGTATCAGTACGGCAAGAATAATCAGGATCCACTCAGTACCTCCCGGCATTGATATCAATAAAGAATTGTAGTTCAGTAAAAGCATCGTATTAAAATTTAAAGTTGAGTTGACAAAGTTACAATATAAATTGGTTGTTGCACCAAAATATAAAAATCCTCCCCATGCTAATATACTATAACAAAAAACGGGAATCCATAGATTCCCGTTTGTAACTTTTTATTCCAATTTGAATTATACTCCGGCTCTTTTTTCTTTGATTCTCGCGCTCTTGCCACTACGGCTACGCAGGAAATAAAGTTTTGCACGACGCACTTTACCCACTTTATTCAGAATAACGGCATCTATATTGGGAGAAAACACCGGAAAGGTCCTTTCTACGCCCACGCCATCAGATATTTTGCGTACCGTAAATGTGGCGGTGTGCCCTGTACCCTGACGTTTGATGACATCACCTTTAAAACCCTGAATACGGGTTTTATTGCCTTCTACCACTTTATAATTAACAGTAACATTATCGCCTGCCTTGAATTTCGGGAAGCTCTTAGTGGCGGTTAGTTGCTCGTGAACAAATTGTACTGCTGTGCTCATGACTACAAAATTTTAAGGGACGCAAAGGTAACGATGGATGGCTGAAATACCAAAACAAATTAATAAAAGTAGCTGCTGCGGAAAACAAACAGCCTGATTCATAGCTGCGTTTCCGCATTCCCGACCTACAAAGCTGCTACTATCTCGCTACGTTTACTGCTCTATTTTCGCGGATTACGGTCACCTTTATTTGTCCCGGATAAACCATTTCGGCCTGTATTTTCTGCGCAATTTCAAAACTCAGCTTTTCACTGTCGGCATCCGTAATTTTATCTGCTTCTGCTATCACGCGTAACTCACGGCCGGCCTGTATGGCATAGGCTTTCTCTACGCCAGGGTAGGTTAAGGCCAGGGTTTCCAGGTCGCGGATACGCTGGAGATATTGCTGCATCATCTCCCTGCGGGCACCGGGTCTTGCCCCGCTGATGGCATCACAAGCCTGCACTACCGGGGAAATGACGTATTTCATCTCCATCTCATCGTGGTGGGCGCCGATGGCATTGACCACCGCAGGATTCTCTCCGTATTTTTCTGCGAGTTTAGCTCCCAATAGCGCGTGGCTCAATTCTGTTTCTTCGTCGGGCACCTTGCCAATGTCGTGCAACAGTCCCGCACGTTTTGCTAATTTGGGGTTCAAGCCAAGTTCTGCCGCCATAATACCACACAAATTGGCAACTTCACGGCTGTGCATCAGGAGGTTTTGACCGTATGATGACCGAAAGCGCATCTTACCCACAATACGCACCAGCTCTTTGTGAAGCCCATGAATACCTAATTCAATCACGGTTCTCTCGCCAATTTCGAGTACCTGCTCTTCCAATTGTTTTCTGGTTTTTTCCACCACTTCTTCGATACGTGCCGGGTGTATGCGCCCATCCGTTACCAAACGCTGCAAGGCCAAACGGGCAATTTCCCTTCTTAGCGGGTCAAAACACGACAACACGATCGCTTCCGGCGTGTCGTCTACAATAAGGTCAACTCCGGTAGCTGCTTCAATTGCCCTGATATTTCTACCCTCCCGGCCAATGATCTGCCCTTTTATTTCATCGCTTTCCAGGTTAAATACCGTTACCGTATTCTCAATCGTCTGTTCGGCAGCCGTTCGTTGGATACTTTGAATTACCAGCTTACGGGCTTCTTTATTGGCTCTCAGCTTAGCATCCTCAATAATCTCCTGCTGTATTACCAGTGCCTGAGTTTGTGCTTCCTGTTTAAGCGTTTCCAGTAACTGTGCCTTGGCTTCCTCGGCCGTTAACGTGGCAATTTTTTCCAACCGCCGAATATGCTCCTCCTGGTGCTTTTCCAGTTCATTCCGTTTCTGGCCAACTACTTCTATCTGCCGGTTAAGGTTTTCCTTGATGACCTCATTTTCCTTTACCTGTTTATCCAGGTTGTCAATTTTTTGATTCAGGCTTTGTTCCTTTTGGCGAATACGTGTTTCTGCATCATTAATCTTTTTGTTTTTCTCCAGCACTTCTTTATCGTGCTCCGATTTTAGCTGAACAAACTTCTCTTTGGCTTCCAGTAGTTTCTCTTTTTTCAGATTTTCAGAAGCTGTTTTAGCATCGGCAATAAGCTTGTTGGACTGTTCTTCTGCCTCCTGCAAACGCTTTTTTGTGTTGGCAGCAAAAATAAATTTACCCGCTACCACGCCTGCTATAAGGCAAATCACCGCAATTATGATGGACAAAACATTTGGTTCCATGAATTTTTAGTTTAATCTTTTCTGTTATATTTTTCTTCCCTATGTTCACTACAAATCATAGTTGGTTGTAATGGACGAAGATACAAAACAACATTATTTTATAAGGGCTCAATTTATGTAAAGCCGTTTTTTTCGTGATGAGCCAATATTGAGTTATCGGTACGGACTCAATTTTCTTTACTTTGCATCAATACAAACGATGAAAAACTTTCTCATTTTTACGATACTGATTTTTGCAGGGAGCGCCCTCCCGGCACAAACCCTGTTTTCCTTCGGCCGACACAAAGTAGAAAAAGAAGAATTCCTGAGGGCATTTAATAGAAACAATACCGCTGTCAGAAACGAACAAGCCTTGTCCGATTATCTTCAACTGTATATCGCCTATAAGCTAAAAGTTCAGGCGGCCAAGGACCGAAAGATGGATACGTTGCCGCAGCAAAAAAGTGATCTCCATAATTTTCGCCGGCAACTGGAAGGTGATTATTCGGTGGACAGCGTAGTTATGCAAAAGTTGGAAATGGAGGCTTTTCAACGTAGCCAGGTGGATATCAGGCTGTCGCATATCTTCATCCCTTTCGATTCAAATTATGTCAACAGCCCCTCCGTCGCGGTTACACCTGATACGTTGCCCGCATTCCGGCTTATTTATAAGGCATTCGCCGAATTACAGCGGGGCGACAGCTTTTCCAATGTTGCCGCAAAATATTCTTACGACCCCCGGGTACAAATGAATAAAGGTGACATTGGATATATTACCGTTTTTTCTTTACCGTATCTAATGGAAAACCTTGTGTATTCGTTGCCAGACGGAGCATTTTCTGCCCCGTTTCGGAGCAGTGCAGGATACCATATCTTCAAAAGAGTCGCTTCCCGAACAGCCCTTGGCAGGATGCGCGCCGCACAGATATTGTTGGCTTATTCGCCAAATCCTTCAAACGAAGAAAAGCAGTACCAAAAGAAATTGGCAGATTCGCTTTTTCGGGT
>JADZFY010000116.1 GCA_020854215.1 Chitinophagaceae bacterium
CCGGAAATGCATTGAATGTCGGCAGGGTTGAGTTGTGTGTATATTTCCTCGGTATGGGTGTAATATTGATAATGCAATTGACTTATAGGGGAGAATACGGATTCATCTTCCAATAAAATGATTGAACCATTGGTCATATAAAATTTCTGGTTCATGATCTGTACGGCAAGCTGATAATCATAATTATGTTTGTATTTATGGTTTTCCATTACCCAGTCGTATTTGGTAAACGCGTCAAGCATTGGTAGAAAATCGAAACCGGCCGGAACAAATAATTTTGTTGTATTTCTGCACCCCAATCCAAAATACAGATAAACATCGTCTGCCAGTTTTTCAAATTCATTTTTTTGCTCCTCTCCATTCAATATGGCTACGGAAGTTCTGTTTTTCCGAATGATATGCGGATACTTCCTGAAATAATATTCAAAGTATCGTGCTGTGTTGTTGGAGCCTGTAGCAATATAGGCATCGCACCCTTTAAGTATTTCGGCAAAACGAATGTGCTTTGCCACTGCTTCATCCCATTCCACCATCTTTTCTACAAAGTGCTTCAGTAGTATTTGGTCTTTGGAGGAGCATCTTACGGTTTGTTTATGCCCCGAAACAAACACGCACAGGAAATCATGAAATCCAGCGAGGGGAATATTGCCCGCCATTGTAATGCCAACATCAACAGGAGCGGCGCGGCGAGTGGGTGTATGATAAGAAGCCGCCCAGCTGTGAAGCCGGTCCGGTTCAAGAAATTGTGACGCTATATTTTCAATAGCATTGTTTATGAATGCGGGGATGAACCAGGCGTTGTTTTCGGTTGCGGTGCTTTTAATTTGAATCCAATGGGGATCGTTACTGAGGATATATTTGTGTAGTAAACCGAGTATATGGATTCGTTGTTGTAAATTCAACATGGATATTCAATTCTGGGTGGTTATCTTTGTTGTGCAAATCTATTGCGAAAAATTTTCAGAAAAATTGTAAATTAGTATGGCTATAAAAATTACAGATGAATGTATCAATTGCGGAGCTTGTGAGCCGGAGTGTCCGAACAATGCAATATATGAAGGTGGTGTAGAATGGGCCATTACGGATGGAACAACTGTGAAGGGAACATATACGATGATGGATGGAAGCATAATGGATGTGAATCAACGTAATGCTCCGATTAGTGTGGACACCTACTATATTGTGCCGGATAAATGTACCGAATGCCAGGGATTTCATGAAGAACCTCAATGTGCTTCTGTTTGTCCGGTTGATTGTTGTGTGCCCGATGAAATGTACCAGGAGACAGTGGAGGAGCTGATGGCGAAAAAAGACCGGCTGCATTTGTGATTGTTAGATGCGCCTTACTTATCGAGTTGATCCGTTACATATTTGAGAAATGATGCTTTGCGTCATAACACAGACGGGTGATATTTCCCGTTTCGGGGTGAAGACATGAAAATGATGCTTCACCCTTTTTTATGAACAAATGGCTATGCATAAAAGGCTGAGTCTGTATTTACTTATTTTATTGTGTGTTTCCTGTCGTTTTCAGTTTAAGGAAAATACGGATCGTATAAATGCCTTGAATGAAATGCAGCAAACTGATGTGGATTTCTCAAATCGTGCTAAAGATGTGGGGATACGAAATGCGCTCCTGGAATTTATTGAACCGGACGGTGTGCTTTTACGCCCCAATATACTGCCTTTGGGGGGCGCAGATGCTGTTGAATGGATACAACGGATGAACGATTCTTCGGGTACAATAACCTGGGAACCTAAAGGTGCAGATATGGCTGCCTCCGCTGATATGGGCTACACTTATGGCATTTACAGTATAACGGGAACGGACACCACGTTTCAAGGCACTTACATTACCGTGTGGAGAAAACAGACCGACGGAAAATGGAAATTTGTGATCAATTCTGGTAACAAATGAAATATTTGCCCCGAACGGTAATTGAATTAAAACGTTTTGACAGATAAATTTAGCTTTTTGAATATAAGGATTGCAGGTAAAAATCATTTTCTTTGCAGCCAAACTCATTTTGATTCATGAAACCCAATATTGCGTTTGTTACCGGAGGATATTCTGAAGAATCGGTTATTTCCTATAAAAGCGCTGTTACTATTGAGAATAATGTTGATAGAGAAAAATTCAATGTGTACACCATAGATATAACACCAAAGGGCTGGTTTTACAAAAATGGTGAACGCCGTATTCCGGTTGACAAAAGCGATTTTTCGGTGAACGACGATGGTCAGATCATTAAATTCGATGCCGTGTTGATTGGTATTCATGGAACACCGGGAGAGGATGGAAAGCTGCAGGGATATTTCGACCTGTTGAAAATTCCGTACACGTCGTGCGATGCAGCCACGTCGGCGCTCACCTTTAATAAAAGATATACGGTGGCGGTGGCAGCGTTTGGAGGTGTTAGGGTTGCCAGGTCTCTTCATCTGTTTAAAGGCGTTGCATTTTCACCTGATGAAATACTTAATCAACTCAAACTTCCGGTTTTTGTAAAACCCAATAATGGTGGTTCCAGTATAGGAATGAGTAAAGTAAATGCACCGGATGAACTTCCATTGGCATTGGAAAAGGCTTTTAAAGAAGACGATCAGGTTTTGGTGGAGGAATACATCAAAGGGAGGGAGTTTACAATAGGCTTGTTTAAAGCGGCCAACGAAATCATTACGCTTCCGATTACAGAAATCATTCACAACCATGATTTCTTTGATTTTGAAGCAAAATATACGGCAGGTGCCGCAACCGAAGTTACACCCGCTCATGTGCCGGAAGCTGTTGCGGAGCAAGTACGCCAAACCGCAAGGCGGGTATACCAAATATTCAATTGCAGGGGAATTGTGAGAATGGATTTCATTTATAATGAAGACGAGCGTGTTCCGTATTTCCTGGAAGTTAATACTGTTCCCGGTCAGAGCGAAGCCAGTATAGTGCCCCAACAGCTAAAGGCTTTCAATTGGACTTTAAAACAGTTTTATTCGGCACTGATTGACCAGGCGTTAAATGAAGAAAACTAAACAATATGGCAGGAATGTTTTCAATAATAACCCGACGCTCATTGTGGGTAAATTTACTGATTGCCCTGTTTATTTTGTTTCTGTTGCTGTTCATACTTTTTCAGTCGTTGAAATATTTCACTCATCACGGTACGTATTTGAAGGTGCCCGACGTAAGCAATAAAAACATTCGGGAAGCTACTGATTTACTTCAAAAGGAGGGCTTTGATGTGTGGATTCAGGATTCGGTGTATTTCGATACCATTGCACCCCTTACCGTAGTTAAACAGTTTCCCCAACCCGATGCATCAGTGAAAATAAACAGGATTGTATACCTTACGGTTAACCGTGCGGTGCCACCAGTAATTGAAATGCCTAATCTGGTGGGAATGAGTTTTCGGAACGCAGAACTCGAATTGAAAGCAAGAGGATTGAAACTTGGTGATACCTCTTATCAGCCCGATATAGCCAAAAATGCGGTGTTGGAACAGTCTATGGATAATAAGGTAGTTAAACCAGGTACTAAAGTAAGAATGGGATCAGTGGTGGCTTTGGTGTTGGGGGCCGGATTAGGGAGCTTGGAAATGGCAGTTCCGGATCTTTTTGGTATGAGCTACGAAGAAGCAATTACATTAATGGAAGCAAATGGTATTACACCAGGTAGTGTTGTACAAGATGGGCCGATAACGGATATTCGCAGCGCGTTTGTGTTCAGGCAACAGCCTGATCCATATAGGGATGATGGCAGCCCGAACCGGATACGTCGCGGGCAAATGATGGACGTTTGGGTGACAGCAATCAAACCAGTAAAAAAAATTGACAGCTCAGGCACAGTATCACCCAACCCTGAATCATCGCCCAACGAATATTAACTATAACTGATAACCCGATAAATATGCAAAACATAACTGCGGAGGAACTAAAAACGAGATTAGACTCCGGAGAAACGCTCCACCTGCTTGATGTACGTGAACCCCACGAGAATGCCGAATTTAATATTGGTGGAATACTCCTCCCGCTGGGACAAATACGCAGTGCCCAAATTGATAAAATTGAATCACTGAAGGCCGAAGAGGTGATTTGTTACTGCCGCAGCGGTAACCGGAGCGGGCAAGCGTGTGTTCTATTAGATTCATTGGGCTTTTCCAATACGCGAAATCTCACCGGTGGAATGTTGGAGTGGCAAAGAAAGTTTTAGGACGGTTTTTTTCAGAATAGGGTAACAAAAAGAAATTATATTGTTTTCTTAAGATAAATCGGTTTGGAGTTGTGCGTAGGGCGATAAGTTTATATAAAATATATATCTTCTTTGTAATTAAAACCAATAACTTATGTTCGATTGTGGCAGGTGTGAGCCGATTTTGAACTTGATGTAAGATAAAATGAGAGGAAAGTTAGTAATTGTTCAATTTTTTTTTCATCTTTGCAACGAATTGCTTCCTTTTACTCTCTACATAAAGCAACTCCCAATTTCCTAACC
>JADZFY010000117.1 GCA_020854215.1 Chitinophagaceae bacterium
CCTGAAGTTTTACCGAAGAACGGGTAATGATATTGGGTGAAATGAATAACCGTTTAACGGTTACGGAAGCGTAATTTAAGGCGCTCAGGGAAAGAGATTCATATATTGCAGGAATAGCCGACGAATCTTCGGTGTATTCAAATTTATTCACATCGTAATGCGGAAGATCTATATTTTTTTTGAGGTATTCCAATTGCTTCTCTTTAGACAGGTGGTGAATCATGCCATGCAAATAATCCTGTTGCACCGCCGTATAGTGGGTGTTCACCTGTACATCTAACTGACCATTTGCAGCTACTTTTCCGACTGTCCGTCTAATCTGAAGATTATCATCCATTCCGTATCGGGGTGTTCGCACCAACTTTCCGCCGGCTTCATCAATCAGCAATACGGGTCGGTTGGCATTACTTCCACCCAGATAACCGGCAGCTACGGTTTGGCTTGTACATTCCAGCCACATGGTATCCGATTGCAAGGGAACGCAAACAATAATGTGATTAAACTGGCTTCCCGGAAAATCTTCGAGAAAATGCGGTTGTCCGTTACCGTTTTTAATAAGGGTATAGTGCGATCTTATACCGGCTTCTTTGAGCAAAGCCACCATAAAATTTGACAACGCCTTACAATCACCATATTTCCGTTGGGCAACGTATGTGGCATCAAAAGTCTGCCAGCCGCCAATGCCCAGTTGCACGCTGATATACCGCGTATTTTGTTGCAGATAGTTATACAGTTTTAATACTTTTTCCCTTTCACCAGAGATACCATTGGTGAGTTGATGCACAGTTTGCTTAAGGTTTTCGGGAAGCTGATCGCGACCTTTGTTCAGATCGTAAATAAATTTTCCCAAACCTTGCCAGGTGGATATATCCCCCTGGAACTTCTCAAACTCAAACTGAACGGGACCGAGATATACCACTGGCATCATATCACTCCAATTGGGAGAAGCATATTCCAACTGAATTGCTTTCAAATTTGTGATATCCCAACGGTAGATATCCTTGTCTTTTTCCGTTTTTTTAGTCGGTGCTCCCTGATAGTTAAAAGCTTTAAATCTTACCGCAAATGCTGCAGGAACAACAAGCGTCATTGCACTTTGTTCAACCGACATATTTTCACCTCCCAGAGGAGACCATACCGGGAAAAACATATTAAAGTTTATCTGAACTTCGGTTTCATATTCCACCGTATAAGGATAAATACGGTGGAAAAACCCATGAACCTTAATGCGGTTATCATCCATCAGACTGATATCATCCATCGCACTTAAATCCTTAATCTCACTTTTCTTAAGACTCTTTATTTTTTTTCCATCAGCGTCGTACAAACTCCCTTCCATGCTCCTAAACTCCGTCAGCTTATCATAGCCTACCACTTCCATTGCATATTTGTCTCCTTTTTCATTAAGCACCGTAAGCGCGTATTTATGATATAATCGTGATCTTCCCAGGTCCAGCACTTCAAACCGGAACGTTTCTGCCCGCTTCACTACATTGGCATTTTCCGTTAAGGAATCCGGTATTTTGTTTACGGCATAATCACCTTCGCCGGCAATTACAACTACGGGGGAGAGGAATAACAGAAGTTGAACTACAATGTTTTTCATCAGTTATTTTTTCTTTTTCAATACGATAGGTTCTGCGTGTTTTTTCACCACATAACTGAAAAATTCCCTTAAATCGTTGTACTCCTCAGGTGCGAATGTTGCGCGGTTCAATTTTAATCTTGATCGAAGCCTGACTGCAGTGCCGGAATTGTCAATCAGGTATTCAAAAAAACCATCGGCTTCGCCGAATTTCACTTTTGCTGATTTTGGAATTTCTTCAACGGTGTAGTCGGCAGGGATGTCCATATTAAAGATATAGGTTTCATCAAACAAATACGGCATCTCAACCGGATATGTTCTTTCCGCCGCTTTAAAATAATTATCCTTATATCCCTCCCACATCATCGGGTTAAAATAAATCATATCATCATCCATCGTTGTTTCAAAGTCAAACGCTACTTTAACAGGCACTTCCAATTCTTTTAGATGTTCAATTTTCTTTTCCGTTATTACTATTTCGCCGGAATAGGCAGTTTGAATGCTCTTGAAAAATGATTCTTCTCCCTTTTCTTTAATTTTATCCCTTAGTCCAACGGATTC
Source organism: Chitinophagaceae bacterium (assembly GCA_020854215.1). GTDB lineage: Bacteria > Bacteroidota > Bacteroidia > Chitinophagales > Chitinophagaceae > Agriterribacter. Next base: position 2,147 of record JADZFY010000117.1, read on the forward strand.
GTAGTATCCTGCCACCGTAGTACTGCGCCCTTTCCATTTTCCGGAACTATCACTGCGAACAATAACAGAGCTGAGTTTTTTTTCTATTAAAGAATCGGGATTAAAATACACTGCCTTGGCCAAATCAGGGGTAATCATTCGTGCATGTCCGTTATAACATTCATCCGGCAGATGATTGAAGCCCAATACCGGCGACGAGGCATCGAGATAATAAAACTGATTGCCAATATTAACGGCACACACCACATAATTGAAGCGATCAATCAGCGGATAAAACTCGTGTGTATATCCATGTTCGCGGGTACTCAAAATAACAGGATAGGCGTCAATTCCCTGTTGCTTCATCATTGCAGTAAGTAACAGATTGAGATCCGCCACATACCCGTTTTTGTTCTTACTGATGGTTCTTAACGGGGCGGATAGTGCGATATTTCGGTTACCCGTAGAAGTGTACCGGTCGCGTACATACGCATAAATTTTCTTCGCCTTTTCTAACGGATCGGCTGTTCCCTGAGTTTCAGGCTTCAGTTCGTCCTCCAGCCAGTTATTATTCTTGAGTAAAGCGGCGCCAAAATCTTCATCTTTCATCAGCTCCGTTGCCAGGGTGTTCCAGTTACCCATGATATCCTTAACCGGAGAATCCGGAAAACGGAACTGCGATAACTGAAATTCAATTTTGGCCACGTGGTTGCGAATAGTAGAAGTAAAACTCTCGGTTTTTAAAACAGGTACATCTCTGGCAATCCATTTGTGCATCGTAGCGTTGGAGGCAAAATTGTAATACGAAGATCCGGAAGTCCTGCTCGGATCACTCATGCTGAAATTATCCCTGGTTGTTTCAGAACTGTGCTCTATTGGAAAACTTCCCTGCGACAAAAACACATAATTAAAAAATTCGGGCATTTTTACCTGGTATTGGCTCCAAAGTACCGGGTAGGCCCCCTGGAAAGCCCAGGGTTGCAGATTGGTAAGAAAGTCTGAGGATACCGTGTAGATGTATTCAATCACCGAACCTTCCTTTACGGCAGGTAGTGTAAACTTTACCGTTATATGGTTCTTGTCGTATTTATCTTTAAAAACAGACTTCTTGTCCAATTCCGTTTCTACAACCTTCCCGTTTTCAATATTAAAAGTTGAGGCTTTCAAATTGACAACCCTCTCTTCCGACGTGCCACTTATGTATAAAGGTATTTCCACATTAGCGGCATCAACACCGTTTTTGTTCAAAATCTTAACACGGGTATGTCGTTGAAAGGACAGGGAAAACCAACCTTTGCTGTTGCCTTCAAAATCTGATCTGCCTATGTCGGCAATCACAACCGCATTTACACTCGTGTCGAATTTCTTTTGGGAGAGATCGAAATCAGCGACATCAATTTTTCCGAACTTAATGTTGAGTTTATTCTGTGCAAAGAGATAATTTTGCGACAGGCCCAATAAGGCGATCACAAGCAGGAGAATAATGTTTTTCATAATTTACTTTACGGGTTTTGCGGGTTATTAGGTCGAATTTAAGTTTTAAAATTTCACAATTCATCATTTTGTTTCAAATTTATTTTGTTGAATACGAAAAGTCATACTGCAGCTGTTAAACGTATTGCCGCCCGGTGTGGATTTGATTATTGTGGCATTGCCCGGGCGATGCCGCTTGATGATGATGCCCGCAGGCTGGAATTGTGGTTGAACAAAGGCATGAACGGGACGATGCATTACATGGGTAACTATTTCGATTTACGGGTAAACCCTGAGAAACTGGTTCCGGGTGCCCAATCCGTAATAACCATGTTATTTAATTATTTTCCGGATACAAGCACAAATGGTGACGGGCCGAAGGTATCGCGTTACGCATGGGGTAAAGATTACCATGAGGTAATTCGAGCGAAGCTCAATTTGTTTTTACAGGAGTTGAGACAACAGATTGGAGAAATAAACGGGAGAGGGTTTGTAGATTCCGCACCGGTATTGGAGCGTACCTGGGCCCAACGCAGTGGTTTGGGATGGGTTGGAAAAAATGGGAATCTCATTAATAAAAGTTCCGGGTCGTATTTTTTTATTGCTACTCTTATTGTTGACATCGAATTGGAATATGATGACCCGCTGGCAAAGGACTATTGCGGTTCCTGCCGAAAATGTATTGATGCGTGCCCAACAGACGCCATCCAAGAAGACAGAGTCATCAATGGCAGCCAGTGCATTTCCTATTTTACTATTGAGTTAAAAGACATGCTGATTCCTGACGAGATGAAAGGAAAATTCAACAACTGGATTTTTGGTTGTGATATTTGCCAGGAGGTATGCCCCTGGAACCGCTTTAGTACGCCCAACCA
>JADZFY010000118.1 GCA_020854215.1 Chitinophagaceae bacterium
GTAAATCCTTTGAATTCCATTAAACAAACGGCCAGTGCATCACCCATGGCCAGCTGAGCCATTGTGCTGGTGGTAGGCGCCAGGTTATTGGGGCAAACCTCTTTCTCCACGGTGGTATTTAGCACAAAGTCGGCATTTACAGATAAATAGGATTGTAAATTACCCGTAATGGCAATAATCGGATTCCCGAAATTTTTTATCAGTGGTAACAACAGTTTAATTTCGGGGCTTTCTCCGCTCTTGCTGATCATAACAACAATATCGTTATGCTGCACCATACCCAGGTCGCCGTGAATAGCGTCTGCTGCATGTAAAAAAGAAGCCTGTGTTCCGGTGGAATTAAATGTGGCAACAATTTTTTGAGCGATCAGGGCACTCTTTCCAATACCACTTATCACTACCTTTCCTTTGCAATCGGCGATAAGTTTTACGATTTCCTCAAAACCGCTATCAATAAACGCAGCCAATTGTTTAACAGCCTCCGTTTCCAGTAAAATGGTACGTTTGGCAATAGACTGAATATCAGTTGATCTCATGTGTAGTTTCCGCAAACCTAATTCAAAAAATGCTGGTTAACAAAACCCGAGGCACCCGCGCAAATTTTCGTAAATACGTTTCTCCCGTCTTTTTTTTGTGCCGATTGTTCCTTAACTTAAGAAATAAAGTTATTACATTCTTAAACCTTCTCATTAGTGCATTTTAACTTTCGTGGATAGCAGTTTAAATAGTAACTTCGTTCACTTTTTAAAAACGCATGAACAACCATCATGTACGGTGAGAAGGAAAACAGACAGACATGCCAACAGCAACAAAAAAAACAACTGCTAAAGCAGTATCTCCAGCCAAAAAAGACAAAGTAAAACACAAAGCTCAACCAACAAAAAACGGAGCAGATCTCAAAGTTGCCCTACGGGAGTATTTTGGGTTTGACGCCTTTAAAGGCAACCAGGAGGCAATCATTGAAAATCTGCTGGCAGGACATGATACGTTTGTAATTAAACCTACAGGCGGAGGCAAAAGCCTCTGTTATCAACTTCCTGCAATTATTAGCCCCGGTTGTGCTATCATCGTGTCGCCGTTGATTGCGCTGATGAAAAATCAGGTGGATTTGGTTCGCGGCTACAGCAGTAAAGACAATGTTGCCCATTTTTTAAATTCAACACTGAACAAGCGCGAAATAAAGGAGGTGCAGGACGATTTGATCAGCGGTGAAACCAAGTTATTATATGTAGCGCCGGAAACATTGACCAAACAGGAAAACCTTGAATTCTTCAAAGGGCTGGAATTGTCTTTTTTTGCGGTGGATGAAGCGCATTGTATATCGGAATGGGGGCATGACTTCAGGCCTGAATACCGTAGGTTGCGGGACATGATGACCGAAATAAACCCGGATATTCCGGTAATTGCACTTACGGCAACAGCAACGCCCAAGGTACAAAGCGACATCGTTAAAAATCTTCAGCTTAAAGATCCTAAAATCTTTATTTCCTCATTTAACAGAACTAACCTGTATTATGAAATACTACCCAAGACAGGAAAGGATCAAACCATTAAGAACATCGTGCGGTTTATCATCAGCGCAAAGGGCAAGAGTGGAATTATTTACACGCTTAACCGCAAAACCACAGAGGAACTTGCCGATATCCTGGTAGCCAATGGCATCAAGGCTGTACCATACCATGCAGGTTTCGACAGTAAGTTGAGAGCAGGAAGGCAGGATCTGTTTATGAATGAAGATGTGCAGGTGATTGTAGCAACAATTGCTTTTGGAATGGGGATAGATAAGCCCGATATCCGTTTCGTTATTCACTATAATATTCCGAAGTCTATTGAGAATTATTATCAGGAAACCGGACGTGCCGGACGCGATGGGCTGGAAGGGAAATGCATACTTTATTATTCCCACAAAGATGTAGCCAAACTTGAGCATTTGATGCGTGACAAACCTTTAAGTGAACGGGAAGTAGGTGCACAGTTAATTAACGAAACAGTGGCTTTTGCCGAAACCGGCGTTTGTCGCAGGAAAGTGCTGATGAGGTATTTTGGTGAGGATTATACCGACGAAAATTGCGGCAACTGTGATAATTGCCTTCATCCAAAGGAACGGGTTGAGGCTAAGGACGATGCCGTGAAGGTGTTGAAGGTGATTAAAAAATTAGACGAGCGGTTTGCAACAGATTACGTAGTGAATATCCTTACCGGGCGACTAACACCACAAATCAATATGTACCGCCATGGTGGCCTTGCTGAATTTGCTTCCGGGAACGATCAGCCCGCCCATTACTGGAATTCGTTGATCAGGCAAATGCTCTTGGGCGATATGCTCGATAAAGACATTGAGGAATACGGTGTTTTGAAATTGAATGCAAAAGGAGAAAAGTTTTTGAAAAAGCCAACATCGTTTAAGATGGTGCTGAACAATTTATTTGAAGAGTCTGACGACGATGATGATGAAGGGACAGAAGCAGAGGCCGGCAGCAGTACCGACGATAAACTGTTTGAAATGCTAAAGGAACTGCGGCAGAAAGAGGCAAAGAAAAAAGGATTGCCACCCTTTGTGATATTTTTAGAAACCTCGTTACAGGATATGGCAACACTTTATCCTACCACAATAACCGAGTTAGAAAAATGCCAGGGAGTGAGTAAAGGTAAAGCGCTGCGTTATGGAAAACCTTTTGTTGAACTGGTTGCCCGATATGTAGAAGAGAATAATATTGAGCGCCCGGATGATTTTGTAATGAAGAGTGTGGTGAACAAGAGTGGGCTCAAAGTATATATTATTCAGCAAACGGATAAAAGGATTCCCCTGGAAACCATTGCAAAAAATAAGGACCTGCGTTTAGATGCTTTGCTGGAAGAAATGGAAACCATAGCGGCCAGCGGCACCAAACTTAACCTTGATTACGCTATTGATGAGATGGTTGATGAATATGACCAGGACGACATAATGGATTATTTTAAAAGTTGCGAAACCTCCTCGCTTCAGGTGGCACAACAGGAACTCAGCGACGGTAACTATTCCTGGGAGCAGTTAAAAATTATGCGCATTAAGTTTTTGAATGAGTACGGGATGTAGGGTATGTGCTCTTGTGCTATGTTAAATCGTCAAAACGGTGCATTTCACGTTCATCGTTCCTGATGGTTTACGACACAGTACATTTATCATAACACCGCGCAATATGAGTGCATTTGGCAAAATTATTATCGTTCTGTTTTTTTGTGGATTCATGCTGGATGCAAATGCACAGCGTGATCTTTCTGAAAAGCAGGAGTATTCCTTTGTATTCATGACGGATCTTCATATTAAACATGATCCGTTTGTATTATCCGAATTTTCCCGGCTTATTGATACCATCAACAGCATGAAGGTTGATTTTGTGCTAACCGGCGGCGACCAGGTGTTTGATGTAATGCGGGGTAATGTTAAAAAAGGAGATTCGCTGTTTACCTTGTATAAAGAACAGATAGCAAAAATTAAAGTGCCGGTGCACAGTTGCATGGGCAACCACGAATTGTTTGGCATTTACCCTGAAAGCGACATAGACTCTACACATAGCGATTATAAGTATGGCATGTTTAAGCGATATCTCGGCAATCCGTATTATTCGTTTAATCATAAAGGCTGGCACTTTATTGTATTGAATGTGCTGGACGTTGCCAATAAAAAATATATAGGCAGGGTGGATGAAAAGCAAATAGCATGGCTAAAACAGGATTTAGCCCAGGTTGATGCCGGCACTCCGGTGGTAGTTGCTGCGCATCTTCCGTTTGTGTCCTCTTTTTATCAGGTATATCCCCCTAAAGATGGATCAGATAAGGATCGTCCGTGGATCAGTAACCGTAACGAAATACTTCAGCTTTTTAAACAGCACCAGTTAAAGATGGTATTGCAGGGGCATACCCATTGGCTGGAAGACGTTAATGTTGAAAACAGAACGCATTTTATTACCGGGGGAGCAGTTGCCGGACGCCCCTCGTGGAGGGGAAATAATCATGGGCAAAGAGGGTTTCTGTTGTTTTCGGTAAAGGGAGATACTTTCAGCTGGAAATTTATCGAATACGGCTCAAAAAAATCTGCCGTGAATTAATTTCGTTGTTAATTTCTATTCCATTATTTTTGCAGCCCGTTCAGGGATAGTACAGCAGTGCAGTCGGTCGTGGTTTTTCGAAGTGACGACAGGAGTTTCAGAAAAACAAGATCCCGATGAACGTAGTGATATCGGGATAGAGCAAAATAAATAATGGTGCGGTAGCTCAGTCGGTAGAGCAAAGGACTGAAAATCCTTGTGTCGGCGGTTCGATCCCGCCCCACACCACCAAGAGGTAGCCATGATCGGCTGCCTTTTTTTGTATGCATGATGTTTACATTTTGTATTCCCGCTCATTTGACAAATATTACACGGGAGAAACGGTAAATGTTTTAATTCGTTTGGAACAACACAATAGTTCCTTTTACGGCAAATCAAGCACCTCGTACATAAAAGACTGGGAACTGGTATTGCGGTTAGTGGTGGAGAATAGATCAGAAGCGTTGAAAGTAGAACGGTATATAAAATCCATGAAGTCCAAAGTCTTTATCCGGAAGTTGGTGGGTGATGAAGGCTATCTGGTAAACTTTAAGGCGATCGTTGAAAAGAAATTTCAGATCAGGATACATTAGTCGGCGGTTCCTCCGAAACTTCGGAGCCGCCCCACACCACCAAGAGGTAGCCATGATCGGTTGCCTTTTTTTGTATGCATGATGTTTACATTTTATATTCCTCATCCTTTGACAGGTACTACACAGGAGAGTCGGTGAATGCCCGAATGAGGACAATACAGCATAATAGTTCCTTTTACGTTAAGGCAAGTACATCGTTTGCAACGGATTGGGAACTGGTATTGGTTTTGTCGCTCGAAGACCGGTCATCGGCATTGAAAGTGGAACGATATATTAAAGCGATGAAGTCCAAAGTCTTTATCCGAAAGTTGGTGCTTGATACCGGTTTTCGTGAGGAGTTTAAGTCCATTGTTGCGAAGAAGTTTGGGGTTAGAATACATTAGTCGGCGGTTCCTCCGAAGCTTCGGAGCCGCCCCACACCACCAGGAAAATGAGGCGATTATGTAGCAAATTACATAGTCGCTTTTTTGTTTGGTACAGCTATGGTACAACAATTTAAACCCTAAAGGATGGTCTCAATAAATAACTGTGGCGGGGCGAAGTTTTACTCTGATGATGTTGCCACAAATTTAGTAAATATTTGTGACAGAAACACAGTTAAAGACTAGCCATATTTAGATCTACTCGCATTTTATTGATTTGCTTATTGTTTAATTCCCTGATTTGTATAAGCCTTCCATTAAATAAACTTAAACTCTCTTTTATTTCGTTCTCAAGGGAGATTCTATTAGACGGTTCTGAATCCGTAAATTTTTGAGGAAGATAAGAAGCCAATCCAGCGGAAATTGATCGAACCACATTAAGTATAAATAAAGCGTGGTGTATATCGTCTATTTTCCAATCGAGGTACAATAAGGATTTATTGACTATTCGTCTATTTTCCTCATACTCCTTCTGAAATCTTATGTTTAATGAATTAAGCGTCACGTTCAAACTCTCCAAATCCTCTTCATTTGCATTAAAGATTTCTGTAAGTGTAAAATAAATCGTATCCAATGTTTCAACAATCAACTCACGACTAGCCACTGCCTCCTCATAAATATTGATTTTTCTATAATAAAGCTCTTTACTGAGAGACTGTTTATGAGTTTTCTTATTAAGGACTAAAGTTATAATACTTGTAATAGACACAACCGTGATTGAGGCGAGTGCTGAAATTAATACGGTGTACTCATTCATAAATATATTTTTTCTAAAATAAAAAAAGGGGATGAACACATGAGATAGTAAACATCTTTAATTGTCTTTTATCATAGCAATTTAAAACCAATGTAGCTCCGAGAAACATTGACTTGCCAAATGTATTAATTTTGCTTTCTGTATAACAGCTTAGGGATGAAAAACCTGTAAGTATTTGTAACATTACACAACACCTGCTTTTCATGGCAAAAACACAATCCGAAGAAGTCAATGAACACAATGTTAGCAATCTTAGCGGCTCATTAGAAGCACATCAATCGAAAAAAGCTGCTTTTCACAAACGTGGATTACCTTTTTATACTTGCGTTGGCAACAATGAATGACTAAAAGAGTACTCTAAAGAGAACATTGAATGGGTACGCCGAGATGTTGATTTGAAGACCTTTGATGAGACGGAAACACTTATTCGTAAAATAAAATGAAGGAAAAGCTGTCACTAATTATTGTATCCGGGCCAAATACTTCCGTAAAAACCACACTGATTGAAATCAATGAGCCGTATTTCGAATCAAAGAATTTTGAATTGATTCTTCCTGATAAAATTCTTAAATATGCGACAAGTCTTACCGACCGACCTGCAGTAATGGGGGAGTATATTGATAACACTATCGCAGCCAAAAAGAATATCCTTATTGAAACGCTATTTCAGAACAAGGAGTTTATGTCGGGAGTGCAGGAAATTAAAAAACCAGGGTACGAAACAACGCTATATCAGGTATTTCTGGATGATATTACAGAAATGCCGGTAGAAGACCGGTCATCGGCATTGAAAGTGGAACGATATATAGAATCCATGAAGTAGGCGGATAAACAATCGGGTGCGTATTCGCGGCAAAAATGACGGGATATGGTGAAGTACAGATTTAAAAATCATTGCCGTTTGCGCAACCTTGATTGCAAAAATTTCGTCATCAAAATCGGTGCGTCCTTA
>JADZFY010000119.1 GCA_020854215.1 Chitinophagaceae bacterium
CCGGCCCACCCACCCATTATTTTGTCTTTCAGAGTCGCTTTGCTCAGTTCAAATGTCTTGTGCTGGGCCTTTATTTCCAATACTGCAATCCATACAATAAAAAGAAGCATCGCTTTTTTCATCTGTTTATTTTTAATTGTCGTTCATGGTTAGGTGGAATAACCTTAAATAATTATTCGTTTGAGTATAAACCATCTTTAAGGCCATTTTATAAAAATTATCCTCTCCGTATGGGGAGCATTGCAAATTGTCACCGGCCGGCGCGGACGCCAGCCGGATCGGTCTAATTTTGGCAGTGCCTTCCTGACCGGTAGGCAGGTCTCCACTGTCCAAATGAAGCAAGGCAATACAACCATTTCGAGTGCACCCCATGTATCTGATAAATTTAAGAAAGAAAGAAACATTAATTTTAATTGGCTGCATTTCAATTTTTCGCAGGCGGGTGGTGACGCCCCCGTAGCGCCTGCTACCGGCCGGTTTCTCACCATAACCGTCAACTTAAGCCCGGAGGGCCTGAACCGTGCCTACGGCAGGCAGGTGTGAGCAGCCCCCAACAAAGTTGGGGGTAAAATGCAGCGATTTTTGTTGAACCCCGTAGGGGTTCAATGTAAAATTGCCGCCAATATCCACCGGTTACACCGATGGCTATTCCAATTAAACCCCATTCGGGGTATTGGAGCACTCAGTGGGTATATTTCAAATTCGCAACAAATTTACTTCCCGGTAAATGGCACGCTGTCAGGTTTCAGAAACAGCAAGCGGAGATACCTCCTTAGGTCGGCGTGACAAGCGGCATAATATATCCTGAGCAGCAGTGCTAATGTTCAGCGATTGCACAATGTTGATCATTGCACTACAGTTTGCTATGCCGACCTAAGGAGGCATCTGTGTTTATAGCACCCGGAAAAGTACTATTTGCGAAAATCCGAAATGCACTCCACTCCGTTTTTTAAGTTGACGGCTATGGAGGCTCACCAGCCAGAAAGTTGTATACGGAACGAAAAATTGAAATGCGCCCTTTTAATTTGCCTTAGAGACAAAAAATTTTCATTTATTTACATTTGGATCCGTTCCTGAAGAAAACATGTATTAAATATTTACTTTTGGGTAATAAAAAAAAAAGCTACTGCCATGATAAAGGGTGAAGGAAAGTCAACCGTAAACCGCAGGATACGAATTTTAGAACTGTTAAAAGCAAACGGCAAAGTGGAAGTAAAGGAACTCAGTGAGATACTCGGCGTAACCGGTGTTACCATCAGAAACGATCTTGAACAATTAGAAAAGAAAAATATTCTCATCCGGGCCAGGGGAGGCGCTATCAAAGTAGAACAAACACTTTCCAGCGAAGACTACCCGTTGTCTGACAAACAAAAGAAAAATCTTGCCGAGAAAAGAGAGATCGGGAAAAAAGCGGCAGAATTAATCGCCAATGGTAATACTATTATTCTCGATTCAGGTTCTACAGTACATCAACTCGCCAAAAACCTGAAGAGTTTTGATGAGCTCACCGTTATCACCAATGCGTTGAATATCGCCACCCTGCTTGCCGATTTTAAGAATATCAATGTTATTGTACCGGGCGGCACGTTGAAAAAGAATTCACTATCCCTTTTTGGAATCCTGGCGGAGAAAGGCTTTAGGGATTATTTCTGCGACAAACTGTTTTTAGGAGTGGATGGTTTTGATCTGGATTTTGGTATTTCTACCCCAAGTCCGGAAGAGGCCTACCTCAACCAGATTATGATTGAAATATCACGCGAAGTGATCGTATTGGCAGATTCGAGCAAATTCGAAAGGCGGGGCTTTGCTTTTATTGCACCGGTAAACAAAATCAACACGGTGATAACGGATAAGGGTATTCGGCAGGAATATAAATCCAAGCTGGAGAATTTGGGTGTAAAGGTGATCGTGGTGTAGGCGGGTTACTCCCCTACCCTGTTATTCCCATTCTTGTGGAGGCGTAATATTGGGATGAATTCAACCGAATTTATCCATAACGGGGTTTACTCCCTCCGATTCTTCTTACATTTGTTTTGAAGATTGAATTGCATGAATTGTCTGATCATTGACGATAATAAAATCGCACGAACAACATTAATTCAGCTTGCTTCTCATGTGAGCGATCTCAGTGTTTCCGGTGATTTCGAAAATGCAATGGATGCCTGCGATTATCTGGTCAGTCATTCTGTTGATCTGCTCCTGCTCGATATTGAGATGCCCGGCATGAACGGTGTTGAACTTACGAAGTACCTGGGAAATAAACGACCGTTGATCATATTCACCACAGCAAAAAAGGATTATGCCATTGAGGCGTTCGAACTGAACGTTGTAGATTATATTACCAAACCCGTTACGCCGGCACGATTCATTCAAGCCGTGGATAAAGCAAGGGAAATCATTAATAGTCATAAAACGGAACTTAGATCGGATGATGATTCCTTTGTGTTTATCAGGGATTCCAACATCATACGGAAACTCAATTTAGATGATATTCTATATGCCGAAGCAATGGGAGATTACGTGAAGTTGCATACTGCTCAAAAATTTTACACCGTTCATACCACATTAAAATCTGTAGAATCACGTCTCCCCGAATCGAAATTCATCAAAGTACACCGTTCCTTCATCGTTGCGTTATCCAAAATAGATACCATCCGGGATGGTGCTATTGTGATTGCAGGAAAATCTGTTCCTGTGGCCGATGCCTTCCGCGCAAACCTCAATGCACGGATGAAGGTTTTATAATAACCGGCCCGCACGATTTCTTCCTGGTTTGGCGATAGTTTTTGCCTGCTCACCGCTTTTTGATCAGTATACCTTTTGGATAAACCTAGTTTTACAGGGATTTTAACCGAAGAGGATTGATACTTTTCGAAATTTTGATTACAAAGTGAATATCAAACAATTCATATTAATCATTGTTCTTACCCTGTTACTTGCATTCATTTGCTACTGTCTCTTATTATTTATTGATGAAAAATACGCCATAACCCGAATCTTGTTGTTTGCTTTTCTCGCCATAGCGGATGCGATATGGATATTTCTCCTTTTTGTTAAGTTTTTGAAACACCCGTCGGCGTAGTATCCATTCCTGACGGTTGATTTTTACCTTAGTAGTATGAACAGGTACTTCAAGATGCTGGCTCCGGTAATTTTTGTTACCGTTGTACTGTTGATTGTGTTTCTGCAGTTCAATTCCAATCGAAGTATTGAGCGGTTGATCCATCACAATGAAAATTTACTGGAAGTTTCTGCCACCAAATCGAATCTTCAAAAACTTATTACCGGTGTGGTATTGCTGGAGAGTAAGGTGCGGGGAGAAGTGATTAGCGGTGAAAAATTAGATATCGGTTTCCGCGCTGCCGAGATAGATTCGATCAACAGCATATTAACCTATTTAGATACGCTGAGATTTTATACGGCAATCGCTCCGCTGATTGAACAACTGGATAGCCTGGTTGATGCCAAATTGTCCTTTAACCAGCAAATTGTAGATACCTACCGGAATGAAGGAAAGATGGCGGCAGAAAGTGTGATTCGAACCAGAAAAGGAAAAATACTCACCGACGCTATTCGCATGGTTTGTTCGCAGATTGACGAGCTCCATCAGCAATCAGTTGAAGCGCTCATTAAAGAAGCAGATGCCAATGGCAATAAAGCATTAACCCTCGGAACCGTAATCGCCTTAATCGCCGTGATTGCTTCTGTAATTACATTTGGCTTTGTGGTGTATAAAGTAAGCAGCCAGCAGCAATTGATATCCCGATTGAACCGTTCTGAACGACAGGCCCGTGACGCTGCGCTGGTTAAAGAAAAATTTTTGGCCAATATGAGTCACGAGATTCGTACACCATTAAATGCGATTATTGGTTTCACCAATTTGCTGGCTAAAAAAGAGATGGATACGGAGTCTGCCCATTTTGTCAGTACCATCAGGCAGTCAGGAGAGAGCCTGCTTTCCATCGTGAATGATGTATTGGATCTTTCTAAGATAGAAGCGGGCATGATGCGGATAGAATATGCGCCGTTCAGCATACGAAATACCGTTCATAGTATCGAAATGATGTTCATTCAGCGGGCGGCGCAAAAGGGATTACAAATTGATGCAACGGTGGATGCCGGGTTACCGGATCTGCTTATTGGTGACGTTACGCGCGTGACGCAGATACTCGTTAACCTTGTTGAAAATGCCATTAAGTTCACTCCGAAAGGCGCTATTCATATTTCCATTAAGCCACTAAACATCAAGCCGGGTTTGGTGATGACTCAAATTGAAGTGTCCGATACCGGAATCGGAATTGAACATGACAAGCTGGATAAAATATTTGAGCGTTTTGAGCAGGCTCAGGATGCCGTAACCCGTAAATACGGAGGCACCGGACTTGGACTTTCAATCGTTCGCGAATTGTGTGATTTACAAAACGGGGAAATCAATGCGCAAAGTAACCCGGGAGAGGGCACAACCATCATTGTAAAGTTACCGTTTAAAATTGCTGCTGAACAAACACTGGTTCATTCCCCCATTTTAACAGATGCGGCCCGCGTAAAAAATACGGATGTGAACATCCTTGCAGTGGAAGACAACCCCGTTAATCGCGAACTGGTTAAATATTTGCTCAGCCAATGGGATTATAAATGTGACCTTGCCGTGAATGGAAAAGAAGCGTTGCAATTATTGAAGATAGTAACGTATGATCTGATTCTGTTGGATATACAAATGCCGGAAATGGACGGATACACTACGGCACAGGAAATCCGAAATACGCTGAAACTGAAAACACCGGTTATTGCCATGACGGCACATGCCATGCAGGGCGAAAGAGAAAAATGCCTGAGTTATGGGATGAATGAATATCTCTCCAAGCCCATCCGCGAAGAAGAATTGCTGAAAATGGTACGGATGTTTACCGGGCAGCGTTCTGCAGACGATGACCATCACGCAATTTCCGATGATGGTACAATTCCTCATTATAAAGTGATAGATCTGCGGTACCTGAAGGAGGTAAGTAAAGGCAATATCAACTACGAAAAGACGGTTGTTTCTCAGTTTTTGGAAATGGTACCGGATTCACTTCAAAAAATAAGCGATCATTGGAAGACGAAGAGAATAGATGAAATGAAAAGGGAAGCACACGCTATGAAAACCACGGTTTCCGTATTAGGACTGGATACCCTGCTCTCCGATTCACTCAACCGGCTGGAATATGAGTCGCTCAGTAATGCTTCTTTTGACGATTTATTTTCCCAATTGACAGGCATTTGCCTGCAGGCGACAAAGGAAGCCGGTATCTATTTCGACAGTCTTTGACTTCAGCACTCCGTTTCCAACCCCGCAAATGCCGGATTTAACGACAGCCTTTGCCTGTTTACCTATTTGCATTGAAAACTTCAATCATGGCCTGGCAATTTTACACTTCAAACACAAAAATTACTAAAATGAAAAGACTAATTATTGCCGCTATCGCACTGAGCGTTTTCAACTTCGCTACCGCTCAATCTGCAACACCAGCAAAGAAGGCGGAGCCTTCCGGTACTCATGTGGTTAAAAAACGGGAAACAAAAAAAGAACCGGCGAAGGCCATAGCAATGAATCATGCAAACCACAAAAAGGTGACCCAGGAAAAAAAGGTGGCTAACAGCACAAGCACGACAAAGGCAGAAAAGAAAACAACGATAAAAAAATCAGAAAAACCGGCAGCAGTTTCGTCAGCCAGCCATACAAAAAAAGATGGTACACCCGACAAGCGTTACAAAGAAAACAAAACTTCAAAAACGCAACATTTGAAAAAGAACGGCACTCCTGATGAAAGGTTTAAAGAAAATAAAAAGCAATAGGGGATTTTGTTAGGGTAATATCAGCCTCGTGTTTCAAAGCACGGGGCTTTTTATCTCATTATACAACGATAAATGAAATAACTGAATTTTGAAAAGGCAATCCTTCATCTCAAAGAACTTTTCACCGGGCTCTCATTGGAAAGAGATACTGGCTGTTTTAGTGCTTCTGCTGGCAATCGTTTTTTTCAAAAGTGAACGAAGGGAGTTGCAGTCTATCCTACCCCGGTTGAGCCAGTCCAATCCCTATTGGATATTTTCAGGGTTTATGTTAACCGTTGGATATATTTATCTTCAATCAGGTATCTATAATCAATGTTTTGCTGCCGTTGATCTGCATTTGAGCTGGAAAAACGGAGTCCTGCTTTTTCTCAAAAGAAATTTTGTTAGTGTTTTTCTTCCTGCGGGAGGTGTGAGTTCGTTGGCTTATTCGCCGTTGCAGTTGCGCCGTCTGGGGTTCAATAGTGCACGGGTTCACCAGGCGAGCGGATTATTTGGCATAGCAGGTATAATCACTGTTTTCATTGCCGGCCTTCCGGTGGTGATGTACAACTTTGCAAGTTCGGGACGATTGACGAACTCATGGTGGGGCTTGCTGTTTGTGCTGGTGCTGATAGCGGCAGTTTATTTTGCATATCGTTCATTTGCTGAAAAAGGATGGCTGTTTCAAATGCTGAACAGATGGTTTCCTTCCTTCACTCCTGCCATTGCGGAGGTGGTATCCGCTGATATCAACCGGAAGAATTTTTTGGGTGCCATTTCGTATTCGATGGTTGTGGAACTGAGCGGGATGCTCCACGTGTATATTGCGATGCTGGCCATTGGGGTTGTTCCCTCTTTTGGTGCAGCGGCAGCAGGGTATATTATATCTGTTTTACTAATGATTATTTCTCCTTTCCTGCGTGGATTGGGTGCGGTTGAATTATCTATGGTTTATGTGCTGGAACAATTTGGATACAGTAGCGGCAGTGCTTTATCCATTACCGTGTTGTACCGAATATTTGAATTTTGGCTGCCAATGGCACTGGGGCTGTTATCGTTTGGATGGAATAGCAGAAAAGTGATTTACAGAGTTGTTCCCGTATTGCTCACCTTTTTATTGGGAGTCATCAATATCATTTCAGTTATTGAACCACCTGTTCATTCAAGGATTCGAATATTAAGACAATATCTGCCCCTGGATGCCATTCATGCATCAAATATCCTTATTCTTTATTTCGGACTGGCACTTGTGGTTACTTCCGCCTATCTCATACGTGGTTTGCGTAATGCCTGGATGGTTGCAGTGGTAATTACTGTTTTTTCATTGGCGGGTCACCTCACCAAAAATCTGGAATACCAAGAAGCATTTCTTGCACTTACCGTACTCATCATTTTAATTGCTTCCGCTCCGCAGTACAAGCTGCGCAGCAGTGCGAGATTCCTTAGGTTAGGTGTAAAAACTGCATTGCTGGTATTTGGAGCCGTTATTGTTTTTGGTTTTGTGAGTTTTTATTTTATTGATGCCCGTCATTTCCATATTGACTTTTCCTGGAAGCAGTCGTTGCTGCATACTTTAAAAATGTTTCTGCTCGTAGATGACGATGCGCTGATACCGGCAACGAGGTTTGGTATGGAGTTTATTCTGTTAATACGCACGCTGGGTTTTCTTACCTGGGCCTTCCTGCTGTTTGCACTAATAAAAACGGAAAGGCAAAAGCACCTGGAAAACGAAAACCACAGGGAGAAAGCAAAATTTCTTCTGCAACAATATGGTGATTCGGCGTTGGATTATTTCAAAACCTACAAAGACAAATTGATTTTCCTCTCCGGTAATTTTAATGCCTTTATTGCCTACCGGATTTCCGGTGCCTTTGCGATTGTTTTGGAGGGCCCTGTTTGTGAGGAAGACTTTAAGCCCGATATTTTGCTGGAGTTTAAAACGCATTGCAGGAGAATGGGGCTGAAGCCTGCCTTTTATCGTGTGAGTGAAAACAGTCTTCATTATTTCCATTCATTTTTCAGGAATAAAATAGTGATCGGGCAGGAAGCTATTATAGATGTAAATCATTTTTCGCTATCGGGCGGCGACAGAAAATCGTTAAGAAACGGGTTAAACGCGTTGCAGCAAAAAGGGTTCACCACAACCTGCCTGCCGGCGCCACAGTCTCCCGATTTGCTTTCAAAACTCAGAAAGGTTTCAGATGAATGGCTGGGGGAAGCCGAAAAGCCGGAATCGCATTTTTCACAGGGAGTGTTTGATGAGGACGAAATCAGAAACCAGGATATTATAGCCGTTATGAATGCAAAAGACGAAATAAAAGCATTTTTAAATATCATACCCGATTATGCCGAAGACGATTGCACCTACGACCTGATTCGAAAAACACAGGATGCGCCCGCTGCGGCTATGGACGCACTGATGGTGAAACTGGTGGATTATGCCCGAACACATGATAAACAGTTTATCAATTTAGGCCTTGCACCAATGACAGGAATCGAACAGCCCAACAGTACGGCTGAAAGACTCATTAAGATGGCCGGAGAGAAAATAAAACGATTTCAACACTACAAAGGATTAAGGGCATTTAAGGAAAAATATGCTACGATTTGGGAAAATAAGTATCTCGTGTATGAAAATGATTTTGATCTGCTGCAACTGCCCATGGCCATTCATAATGTGATGAAACGATGAACAAACCTATTTCACTATTAATGCTCAGTTTTGTTTTTGTGCTGCGCGGGATTACCCAGAATCACCTCCCGTTAAAAATATGGAACGGAACGGGTGATCATCCACTCCTTTTTTACATGAGTGGAGACGGTGGCATGAATTCGTTTTCAACAAACCTCTGTTTGGCTTTAAATACGTATGGTTACCCCGTAGCAGCGCTGGATTCACGTTCCTATTTTTGGCAGAAAAAGACACCCGATCAAACCGCCACAGTCATTAGTGGCTACCTCGGAGAAGCATTGACTCATTCACAAAGCGGGCAAATGATTTTTGTTGGCTATTCCTTTGGCGCCGACGTAGTTCCCTTTATTGTGAACCGGCTGTCTGCCGCATTGAAAAACAAACTTACCTGTGTTATTTTACTATCGCCATCGGCTTCGACCGACTTTGAAATTCACATCAGCGATATCCTTGGGGGAACGGTGAAGCGCGCAATGGATGTACTACCGGCAATCAACTCCATGATTGTTCCAAAAGCAACAATCATTTTTGGAAGTGACGAAGCCGGTTTTGCTGCAGACCATATTACACTTAAAAACTGTACTATTGAAACGATAGATGGAAATCACCAATACGATGGGGATGCGTTCAAAGTGGCATCGGCGATTGTGAAATATTTTTGAGCGTTTTAAATAACCGGATACCGGTTCAACCGTAAACCCGCGATGCGTGTTCCCTGACGGAGTCCTGATATTTCCGGGTTTATTTATGCACCTCTGCCCGATTATCAAAAAAGCTATTCACGCTAATGCGAGCAATGCAACCAGTTGCTTCACTCCTTCAGTTGCAGGTTTTTCAATTACAGTAATATCAGGACGAATGGAATCGTAGGGAATTTTTTTATCAATAATGAATTTGGGTACTCCGGGAAGCACATAGCGCAAAAGTCCCGCAGCGGGGTATACCACCAGCGATGTACCAATTACCGCAAAATAGTCTGCCGACTGCGTAATGGTAATTGCGTCCTCTATCAGCGGTACGGGTTCTTCAAACCATACAATATGCGGACGTAATGGTGCGCCGTCTTCTGCCCGGTCATCAGGATGTATATCACC
>JADZFY010000120.1 GCA_020854215.1 Chitinophagaceae bacterium
TACCTTCTTACTCCACTCTATTTTATGCTTTACAAAATATTCGTTCACAAAAAGATCAACCGGACTTTGTAATCCTTTTGTTGGAGACGGGATTTCCGGCATGCGGGGTTCCAATGCAGCTACGCGATAAATACTTTTCAAATCACCAGTTGGCCAGGGAGCACCCTGTTTTATCCAGTATTCGATTATAGCGATCTCCTGCGCTGTGAGTCCTTTTCCTTTAGAAGGCATCGCTTCTTTATGGCTGCGGGGAAGTTTTATCCGTCTTATCAATTCACTTTTGTCCGGGTCCCCCGCTACAAGTGCAGGTCCATCCTCCCCGCCTTTGAATATTGCTTCTTTTGAATCCAATCGCAACTCTCCTTTCTGTTTTGCCTCACCATGACAGTTGGTACAGCTATGGGCAAAAATAGTGCGCACTGCCAGGTTCAATTCCTGAATCTGAGATTCCGAAAGCGGACCCTTTTGATTCGTCAGAATAAATGTTGGCTGATTGGTGGCATACTCCGGTAACTGCGCCGAAGGCAGCACGCTGGTAAGGTAATCTTCTCCATGCGTAAGTGCAGCACCATAATGCCCGGCTACGGTTACTCCCGCTACGGTTAAGGTAAGCAGCCACTTTTGCACGCGTCGCGATTTTTTAAAATAGGCGTAAGTGGTGGTTGCCGCCAGCAGCATAGTAGCTATTCCCGTCCATTGATGTACAGACAACACCGCCCCTCCATAATCTTCTGTATTGATAAGCAGTAGCCCAAACACAACAGAAATAACTGAGGCAATCATTCCCATCAACAATATTACTTTGACGGCGGGTGCAAAATCATTGGTCTTTCGTTTCCAAACCAACAGTTCCAACAACCAGGCTACAACAATGAGTCCGATAGGAAAATGCACTACCAAAGGATGCAGACGACCAAAAAATGACCATAACCAAAAAGGTGCTTCAGCAGCGACTTCTGTTTCATTGGCGAATGCGGGGAATGACAGCATAAGAAGCAGCGATATACTGCTGAACACACCCAACTTGATTACCAAACTACTTTTCAATATTTTTCGGGTCATCAGATGATAAATATTACAATCATTAAAAACAAGCATCTCTCCGTGTGGTGTTCATACACTGCATTACAGAATGCCAATCTGTTTCCAAGTTAAGCCTATTTATTATTAGCATGGATAATACAGGCGAATAACCCATTGAAAATAGAAACCTGCAATCTGCAACACGACACACGCTTTGATGTTTTTCTCACGGTTACACAGCTCAGACCTAACCGGGCCAAAATGGTGTGCGATCTTTGCGTTGCACCTGTCTTACAACAGGAATGCTTTGTGCGTTTTGTGGTTAGTCATCTTACATCTCTATACAGTAGCCTTAAAACTGAACCTGCCGTATGGTTACCGGTCCCAGCAAACCTGATTCCAGCAATGGCGAATTCTTCTGATAGTGTTTGTAGGTAGTAAACGTAAAGCGTTCGCTTGGCCGGGGTGTTCCCCGCAACAGCCAGTCGGGCCACTTACCATTTTTTATTCCATCGTCTGGCAATTGCTCATCTCCTATCAAACGATTGGGCCATAAATTAGCGACTGTTATTTTCAAATCATTGGCTTCTGCTTTTATCGCTGCTGTAACGTCCACCTGCCAGGGATCCGTCCAAACCACACCGAGGTCTTTTCCATTCAATGTTACACGCGCCATGTTTTTCACTTTACCCAAATCAAGGATAAGTCGTGTGTTTTTACTTTTGGTATTTGTCTCCGGGAGATCAAAGCGCTGATGATATACCGCCATTCCCGAATAATATTTTATTCCCGGTTCGGAACGGGTCGTCCAGTCTTGCAGGGTATCAAAAACCACGTTTTCCGGGCCACCCCATTTAGGATCGAAAGCCAGATCCCAGGGATTGTTAAGAGTAACAATACTTGTAACAGCCGGAAAATTTTCCTTTCCCCCGGCTGGTAATTTCATTTCGCTTCGGTTAAAAACAATAAAAAAGCTCTGGTGCGGTTCAAATTGTAAAGGAATAGAAGTTTGCCCGTTTCCCTGTGTAAATGCGGGCAAGCGCCGGATTTCTCCGGTAACAGGATTCCATAATTCGGGGCTGCCACTATCGCATCGGAACACGGCATCGGTTTGTATGGGTTCGTCGGTTTTATTCGCCACAAAATACATATCCCAGTCCGGAGCCGTACGATGCGTGTATCGCAAATCTCCCGCCCATTCAAAATCTTCGTGCAGATTCCTATTCTTTAATATAGCGGAAGTTATGTTGTACAAAGGATAAAGTCCATCCGACTTTGTGCTAACGCCGGCACCCCAATATATCTTTCCCTTGCCATATTCCCGTTCGGAATAACCGGGCGGAACATCCAGACTGCCCCATATTGTTTGCGATAATGATTTCACTTCTGCATCACAATCCGGATACCCGGTTAATCCGGGCGATTGTACGGGCGGAGCGCCCACGATTATTGCCCCCTCGTACACTAATTCACCAATTTTTCTTAACAATTGCGGTGTCATCGTTTCCACATCCGGCAATACCAGCAATGCATAAGAGGCGCCACCTGGAAATACCACCCGGTTATCTTTAACAGTTGCAGTAAGTAGTTGTCCGGGAGAACACCCGTCAAAATTATAACCCTGACGGTCGCGTATTGGCTCTTCACCACTAAGCGAAGAAAAGGGTGGCCGAAATACATGCGGTGCACCTTCGGGCGTTAGATACAATAGGTCCGCCACAGGACGTCCCTGCTGCAGCATAAACTGACACCTCGCAATATAGCGGTGATACTCATGCGCCATCGGCCACCAGGTTTGATTCCTGTTCCATTGAACACCATACGGCCCCATGGTCATGCCGGGTTTCAGGCTATCCGCCAGCGTTTGGCTTTGAAAGGTATGGTACACCAGCCGGTTAATGCCGGCAGCAAATGCCCAGTCGCCCTGTGCTTTCATAGCACCGGGATACAGTTTCCATCCTTCATTTTTCTCCGCGGTAAATGCTTCGGCGGGAACAAGCGGCTGCCCGTTAACGTGAGCGATAGATACTGCTTCAATACAACTGAATGATGTATTAAATCCAAAATCCTTACTCCAGAATTCACACATCGGTACATCAGCAACAGCGCCCAGTTCAAGATCGGCGGTGGGATTCATATCATAGGGTTCTATGGAAAGCTTTAATCCATGGTGGTGTGCATATTTTTTCACCCCGGTGGCATGGTATTCCAAAACTAACTCCTGCGCCGTTTGACGAAGGTCCCACAAAAAGCGCTCACTGATTTCCGGGCTTTCCACCACGATTCCGCTATACACCGGAAAAAACGGTTGGGGATCGTATCCTCGTCTTTTGATAAATTCCGTTCTGAAATTTTTCGTCCAGTTTTGTGCCCCCATCTCCCAACTGTCCATGTGCAGGAACTTGAGCCCGCCTATGGATTTTTTATAGCCGTTTCCTATCGCATGGAATATTCTTCCTGTATAGGCATCAAGGTGAGATTGTAACGCTACCGTATCCATCTTATCCTCTTCAAAGCCCAGTCCTGGAAAAGGTGCAGGACGTGTAACCGCACCGTTGTTGCGAATGCCGAACCGCATGATCACCCATCGCCCGGACGGTGGCTGCCAGTCTAATGTTCCATCTGGCTGTAAATGGTTTGTGAGATCAAGGATTGTATTTTTTGAAACCGTCATTTCCTTTGTTATGTCACCCACATCATCTGATGGTAGCAAATAGGGCTTTACACCTGCTACCGACGAATAAGGCGCACGATAGTATAGCGCTTTCTCATCAATGTCTTTAATGGCGAAGGTACCTGCGGGCTTTGGAAATGCCAGTACGGCAACGTCCTGGTAAAAGTTTAACCACTGTTTTTTCAATTCAGGAGTGAATACGCCCTCTCCAAAAAATGGCCGCTTAGGAGGTGGAACAGGAAGGACTAATTTTTTATTTTCATCGGCAGAAGCTTCGATGCTTGCATACACCAAATGCTGCATAGACTGTTCGGGTTTAACCCAGGGTCCTCCGCTTCCCGACCATCCGGGTCCGATGCCCAGCGTCATCACAATGTTCAGTCGCCTGCATTCTTTTTCGGCATGTGCAAACAATTGCAGCCAGCGGTCACTCAAATAATCAACCGTCCCACGTGGCACCCCCACATTCACTTCTAAAAAAATGACATACCCGATGCCTGCCTTGGCCATGGATTCCAGGTCTTTGGTCATTCCTTCTTCAGATAAATTGCCATCCATGAAATACCAGTACACACCGGGTTTCGCCCAATCCGGAGGGTGAGTGAACCCCATACGCAGCGATCCGATATCCGAAACATCTGATGCAGGAGATACAGATATTTTTTTGCTGCACCCCAAAACAAGCGATATAGCCAGCAGTACAATGATGCGGATTGATTTGTGACATTGACGACAACTCCTGTATAAGTAAATGAGATCCATATTGTAATTATTAAAGCCTATGCCGGATGGAATATATTATTGATTTTTCTTTTTCAAAAAATGATCGTACTCGTTATTCAAAACGTCCTCTCACATTTTTTCAGCATACCTGTACGGTTTCAACTCCCAGTAATTGGCCCAGTTTTGTAATTTTTGATGCAATATGTCCTACTCCAACAGCGCAATGATGAGCAGGACCATAGCTATTCCAGTTGTTCACAAACTGCCTGGCGCCAATGCTGAATTGATACCGGCTGTTGGTATTCCCAATCTTAAGGATTGGTCCGTGAACAGATTGTGCCTCAGCAACCAGCAACATCAGTTTGCCCTCTGCTTTTTCAACCACAGACAGCAATGTGACAGGGCCATGCTTCACTGCCATTTCAACAGATAATCCGTTGCCTACCTTACCGTGATAAACCTTTAGCGCCCTTACTTTAATTTTACCTTCTGCAATTTTAATATGTCCCGGTCCATCATGCCCCATCAACACCACATCGTCATTGTAATCCATGGCATAATATTCAGTGAAGGATCCGCCTGCGCCAAAACTATCCATTATCTTCATTGCCTGCGCATTCTTCACTTCATATTCTCCGGCCACCGGAACACCTCGGGCGGTTAACAGGGAATTACCGAGTATCACCGAACTCATGGTGTTTTCGTTTGAATCTATTCCGGTACCCTTATAATAATATGCGAGCGATCCGAGGCGATGAGTAGTAACCAACTGGTCTAATGCAACAGAGGTTTTTGCAGCACGCTGCAATTCTGCCAAACTGCAGTCATCATTCACCGCAAAAACATCATTAAATTCCCTTACGCGATCGGCTATTTGTTCCCCACTCACGCGTTGGGCGATAGCAGATAACTCATCCACTTCAATCATCGTCATCTGTCCGCCGAAGGTTGCCATTTGCAGTGTTAAGTCTGTATAGATATCGAGCATCCCCGAATAGTAATGCCCCATCAGTCCAAGATTATTATGTGCCATGATATGAGCAACTTTAGCTGCCTCAATCCACTCTTCAATTTCATGCCAGCACGCATTGTCATTGTGCAGCATGCCGGTTACCTGATGAAACTTTATACCGGCTCTGTTAAACACATTGGCTATTTCCGGTACCGGGCAGGCGGCACAATAGGCCAACCACTCTCCGGTCATCCTGGTACGATCATTCAGTGAATTGAACTGATCATAGTTAATGGATGCTTCCGGGGAAAGATTTAAAATAATCACGGGAACTTTTGCCCGCTGAACTACCGGCAACACGGTTGACGACAAGGCGTAGGTAGTGACGTACAAAAAAATGATATCCACATCAGCCTGCCGAAATTGATGCCCTGCATGCATCGCTTTTTGAGCAGTGTCTATCAATCCAAGATTCACCACTTCAACCCGGTGATCTTTTATTTTGTCTGCTACAACAGCCAGATACGATTCGAGCCTTGTTTTTAATCCTTCAAACTGCTCCCAATAGGTTTCCAGTCCAACTCCGAAGAGTCCAATTTTTAAAGAAAATTCCTGTTCAGCCATTTTAAAAAAA
>JADZFY010000121.1 GCA_020854215.1 Chitinophagaceae bacterium
GATGCCCAACCGGCACGAGGTGAAAAGATTTGATTTTTTGCCAGGTAGTAATCTATAATCAATGATCCTAATTGATGTGTATGCATATTTTTTCCTCAGCACATCAAATTATTAATTAGCCATTGATTGTTCAGTAGGGTGCATTCCGAAATGTCGTTCTAAGAAATAGCTTTTATCATGCTACAGCTTTCGCAAAAAATATCACGATCTGCGCCCGGTAACCTGCCGTATTTTCAATAACAGTATCCACGTTAGCCGCCTACTTTTACGTGAGATTTGCTAGTAGCTGAATAAAGGAAATGCCAGGTTGAGATATATCGCTCACAGGTCTCCTCAAAGTAAAAGTCAGCGAAGTTGTGGATACGATGCCCAACCGGCACGAGGTGAAAAGATTTGATTTTTTGCCAGGTAGTAATCTATAATCAATGATCCTAATTGATGTGTATGCATATTTTTTCCTCAGCACATCAAATTATTAATTAGCCTTGTTCAGTAGATGAACGGATAGATTTAATTGTTTACATTTATACTGCAAAACAAAAGTCATGCACAGGAAACAATTTTTACGTTTGGGCGGCATTGGCGCCTTAGGTGCAGCGATTTGTCCATCAACTGTTGTGTCCTCTCTCGAAGCAGTTTCCACCGCTCGAAGCGAACCCGCGAAAATCGCATTGCAATTGTACACCGTGAGGAAGGAACTGGAAAAAGATATGGGTGGCACGCTGAGGCGAGTTGCCGATATGGGATTTGAAGCCGTAGAAACTGCCTTTTGGCCAAAAGATATTTCCATTAAGCAGGCAGCGCAATTTATTCGAAATGCCGGTTTGTCGGTATGTTCCGCACATATTGAATTGCCGATGGGTGACAAGAAAGCCGCGTTTCTTGAAACAGCAAAAGAGATGGGGTGTACAAAAATGGTATGGCATGGATGGCCCGAAGATGTCCGCTACAGTTCACTCGACGGCACTAAGCTTCTTGTGGATATTTACAATGAGGCCAATCAGTTTGCTAAAACGAATGGATTACAGTTTGGGCTTCATAATCATTGGTGGGAATTTCGGAATAAGGTAGGCAATCGTTATGTGTTTGAAGTGCTGTTGGAGATGCTCGAACCGGATATCTTTTTTGAAATTGATACCTATTGGGTGAAAGTAGCCGGCCACGATCCGGCAGCCATCGTCAAACGATTTGGAAAAAGGGCGCCGTTGTTGCATATCAAGGACGGACTGGCCGTATGGAGTGCTTCTTTGTTGGATGATCATCCGGATCCGATGGTGGCTGTAGGTAAGGGAGCGCAGAATTTTCCGGCTATTGTGAAAGCAGCCGATGGAAATACCGAATGGATGATTGTTGAAATGGATAATACCGAAACCGATGTGTTTGACGCGCTGCAGGAAAGCTACAATTACCTTATTCGTAACAGGCTGGCATCAGGACGCAAGCCGGCCTAATCTTTATCCTGCTTAGTACTCGTGCCTTGAGTTCCGATAGCGTTTGAATTCTTGTAGGCGGATTTACATTCAACACTTGAGAAATGTGCCGGTATCATTGATTTTTTTTCTAACCGCGTAAATATTTCTACCCAGTCAACATCTAACTGTTTTGCAGTTACTCCGGGTTGGATTTAACCGGGATGCCACGGGCTAAGACCTTCGCGTATTGCTGTGGCTTTTAAAACTACGCTAAAATCCTAATTCATCCTGTACTTACGTTGAAAGGGGGTTGTTTGAGTCTGTCATTTTTTAATGAATTTCAAAGCAACTTGCCGTTGTGGCAAATCTATTTTGAGAAAATATACTCCGGGTGGCAAAAAACTTACGTCAATCTCATTTGAAAGTAAATTACCGGGTATTACACGTACAACACGTCCGTTAATATCAACAATTTTACCTTGTGTACTATTTGCGGGCAGGCTGGATAAAACAAACAAGGTGTTTTCAACGGGATTTGGAAACACTTTAATGTAAACGCTATCGCCGTTTTGTTGCCTGATAGCAGATGGAGTGGCACTAACGACTACGCCCTTTAATTTATCGTCTATTGATCTGGCGGTAATTTTAAACCAAATGCTGTCGCCGGAGATGGAGGCGTTGTTCCATGAATAAAAAGTATCCTTTACTCCCTGTGCAACAGGCTGAAATGTTGTACTGCCTTTAACCCTGTACTCCACATCATAAGTAACCGGACGCCCTTCATCCGGATTGAGCAATTGCCAACTGATGGGTAGGGCGGCATCGAAAAACCCACCATCGGGCTTTTTAATCGTAAGCTCCGGATGTGCATACGAATGTAATAGTTCGGCAAAGCCAACGCCGGTTACCGCCTGCCCGTTCACCGTTCCTGAAACGGTAGTAGCTCCTTCAAAAAACCTAAAGGGTAATTTAATTTCACTGTTATCATGTTTTGTTGTGATGGTCAGGTCAAGTTTATTTTTTGAAGAAGTTAGTCTCCATTTTGCCGAATAGCACATGGCACTGTCGGGCATCCAACTATAGGCCAGGCGTTCAATGTTAAAATCGCTAATGGTATATTGGGTTGATTCATCCACATAAGCTGCCAGTATCCGATACTTTTCGTTAGCAGGTATGGTTTGTTGGGCAGTGAAAATATTCCATAGGTTGATGTCCATACCATTGGATAATTGCAACTGAAACCATTCGTATTTTTCTCCCGACAAGGGATTAAAATTTCCATATTGCCTGTCTATCCAGCAGGTTCCGGTAACTTCTTCAGTAATTCCCTTTAGGGTGAGCGTTCCCGTAACAGCGTTCCCCGTCTGCGAATAATAGTAGGTGTAGTTCGTCAGACCCTGTTCAAGATAGCCGTCGTTACTGAGCAGCAGCGGGCGTTTTAAACTCTTGCAATTCAAATTCAATCCTCCTGCCGTTGAGGATGCTTTAATTGTATATTCAAAAGGAATTAACTTTCCATTTCCATCTGCGTTGTTTTTCCAAATTTCATTAGAACGGCCATAAACCGCCGCCTGAATATCCAGGTGAGTGGTAGATAGCGTGGTATAATTTAGCGGTCTTGTTTCCTGATAAACCTCTCCGGAAGCGTCGTCTGCGATATTCAATATTCTGAACCCATCAAAACTGCTCGCCGGATAGTAAAAGTAAGAGAGCATATAACTGTACGTTTTACCTGACCTGACGCCTTTAAGCTGACCGGAATTGTACCACCATTCAATAGGTTCCGAACGGTGCCGTCCCTCATCTTTGGGAAAGGAAACAGCGCTTCCCGCAGGCTGGTAGGGAAACGTTTTCCAATCCTGGGTATAAGCATATTCACTTAAAATAGCCGTTGTAATGAAAAAGAATAATATACGTTTCATTCAATTCAGTTTTCGGGTAGCGACGTGATTGTAAAATGGATTTCCGGAAAAAAGGATGTTAAACGTACAGGGGTTTTGTGGGAGATATTGGTGGTAAAAGTGGATGTTTTTAGTTAAGCAACCCCAAGGAAGTGAAATAATAATTGGGTATCTGCATACTCTGCCGGTGCTAAGGTACTGCGGCTAAAGCATATTTTTGAAAAAAAATCCGGGAATGCTGTCCTACCGGGAATACCCGGAAAAGGGCAGCCGGGTTGATTTTCTTAATTCGTTTCTTTTCAGGTCTTTATCTCAGCGTAACGTAAAGGAAGCATTCGCTGCGGAACCCGCCAGCGGCAGGTTTTCCAACTCTCAAAAGGACTAATGAATCCTGTCGCCGCGAACTTCTGTACTTCGCATCACTTCCGCTTCAAAGGCTAACCATTCTGCCCAGCGTTTTCGTACTTTATCTCTGTCTATATAAGTTTCTGCCAGTTCAATAAATAAGGTATAGTGTCCTGCTTCACTCTCCATGAAGCGCCTATAGAACTTGGATAGGTATGCGTCATCTAATCCTTCGCTGAGTCGTTTGAATCGTTCACAACTCCGGGCTTCAATCAAAGCCATAGTAAGCAACTGGTCTAAAAATCGTTCTTCGGGGCTACCGCCTTTTTTTTGAAATTCCAATAACTTATTTACATAGATATCTTTTCGTTGTTTGCCCAGTTTTAAGCCACGTTTTTGCAGTTCGGCCAATACCAGGCGAAAATGTCCCCATTCTTCAGACACAATAGGAGCCAGTTCGGTAACTAATTTTTCTTTGTCAGAATAACGCTGAATGAGGGTTATACAGGTAGTAGCCGCTTTTTGTTCGCAATAAGCATGGTCGGTGAGTATGCCTTCAAGACTTATACTTGCCAGGTTTACCCAGCGCGGGTCAGTGGGTAATTGTAATCCGAGTATATTTTTTACATCATCTTCATTCATGGAGTAAAAATAAATAATTTGAAATCTCTGATTCGTATATTTTTCCTTTCCCCATTCCGTATGCGCTAACTTTGCACGATAAAATTGTTATGCTATGCTAACATATTTTAAGGTGGGCGATCATGTAAGCTGGAACTCAGAAGCAGGCCATGTGTCGGGCACTATCATCAGAGTACATACGGCGGATTTTTTATACAAGGGATATACCCATCACGCCACAAAAGAAGATCCGCAGTATGAAATAAAAAGCGATAAAACCGATCATATTGCAGCGCATAAAGGTTCGGCACTGCAGAAAATAACGAAGTGAAAATAGCCGACAGGGTTACTTTATATCCGTTTTAAAAGCTTTACTGCTCATACTTACAAGGTTGATGACGGGTTTTTCATTGTTTTTGAAAACATTTTTTTCAATGATTACGTTTTTGCAGGCAGTTAAGTTAAACGCCGCTCTTTTTACACCAGGTGTAAACAA
>JADZFY010000122.1 GCA_020854215.1 Chitinophagaceae bacterium
CAATACACGCTAAGCTCTCCGGATAAAAAGCTGTTGGTTGAAATTGTAAACAATCAACAGGGGATAAGTTTGAAGATGACGAAGGAAGCGGACCGGGTGCTTAGTATGTCGGATCTTGGTATGATTACTGATCAAACAAACGCAGCACCTCTGAAGATCAGGAAAACGAAACGCAATACGGTAAGTGAAATCGTTACACCAGTTATAAAAGAAAAGAGTGAAACGTACAGGAATGATTACAACGAACTGGTGCTAATATTCAAATCAGATCAGTCATTAACGTTTCGTCTCTTTAACGAGGGGATGGCGTACCGGTTCTCTACCAACGCAAAAGACAGCTTGATAGTAACGAAAGAAACCCTGAGTATACAGTTCCAGGATGGAGATTCGATACGTTTCCAGTCGGAGAAATCCTTCCATTCGGCGTATGAAGAACCCTATGCATTTAAAAAATTGAGTGATTTGGATCCGTCCAGACTTTGCAACTTGCCCGTGCTTGTGGAGAAACAGAATGGAAAATTCGTAATGATCACAGAATCGGATCTGTATAATTATCCCGGGTTTTGGGTTAAGAGCACCGGTGCGTCGGAGTTATCGGCTACACATCCACGTTATCCGAAAACACTGACAAATACCAATAATCCGTACAACAATAACCAGGTGGGTGAAACCTTCGATTATATAGCAAGAGTTGCAGGACAAAGAACTTATCCATGGCGGCTATTTGCTGTAGCCGACAAAGAGGAGGGGTTGATTAGCAATAACATGGTGTACCTGCTGGCTTCTCCTTCTGAGCTGAAAGATGTTTCGTGGATCAAACCCGGTGTGGTGATGTTTGACTGGTGGGGGAAGAATAATATTTATGGGGTTGATTTTAAAGCAGGGGTGAATACGGAAACTGCAAAATACTTCATAGACTTTTGTGCGAAAAACGGTTTCCGTTACTTTCTGTTTGATGATGGTTGGAGTCCCAAAGATGACCTGCTTCATACGGTTCCGGATTTAGATATGGAAGAAGTTACGGCTTATGCAAAAAAGAAAGGGGTAGATGTTATGCTTTGGGTAATCTGGAATACATTAAAGAATCAGTGGCAGGAGGCTTTTGATTTGTTTGAACGCTGGGGCATTAAAGGCATTAAGATGGATTTTATGAACCGAGATGATCAGATGATGGTGGAATTTTATGAAGCTGTGGCGAAAAAGGCTGCGGAAAAGAAAATGGTGGTTAATTTTCACGGAGCTTACAAACCAAGCGGATTAAGCCGAAAATATCCAAACGTGTTGACGCGGGAAGCACTGATTGAGTTCGAGCAAAGTGGTGTATCGTACAACGACAATCCTACCCACCACAATCTTTTGCCTTATATCCGCATGTTCACCGGTGCAATGGATTATATTCCTGCTACCATGCGCAACGCGAACAAAAATGATTTCAAACCAATTGGACACTATCCAATGGGGTGGGGCACGCGGGCGCATGCAATGGCTTTGTTTGTAATTTTAAATAGTCCAATGACCATGCTTCCTGGCTCTCCGACAGATTATTATCATGAGAAAGAATGCACTGATTTCCTGGCAAAGATTCCTGTAGAGTGGGATGAAACCCGGCTTTTGGACGGTAAGATCGGTCAATACACCGTATTAGCACGAAGAGCCGGTACCCAATGGCATATTGGGGCAATAACAAATGAGGAACAACGAACAATAGAAATCCCTACGGATTTTTTAACGCCAGGGAAATACGATATAGAAATAGTAGAAGATGGGGTGAACGCCGGAACTGCCGCAACGGATTATAAACTTTCCCGTCGCCAGATCAATGCCGGAGAAACATTAAAGTTGGTGATGGCGCCAGGCGGTGGATGGATGGCGAGGATCATTCCGAAGAAGCAATAGTCACATAAACCGTATCGAAAGGCGCCTATAGTTATGGATATCGGTCTGTACCTGAATGCACAATCCGGTTTAAAGATTCTGCACTCATTACTTTAATGCATGTTAAGAGATTCCGTTATTGGAATCAAGATGTGAATGCATGCGTCTTTGTAATCATTATTAAAGCCATCGGTGTTGGGACGTAGAATTTTGCAATAGCGACAAACGTTCTCCGTAAATTTAAGATGCCTGCGGCGCCAATTGGATAAAGATGGAATTAACATAACCAGGTTGGACAAACGACATTTAATGGAATTATTGAAAGAGGAGAATTTCAGAAGCAATATAAATGGTGAGGAAGTAAGGTTGTTCACACTCCGGAATAAAAATGGTTGTGTAGCACAGTTTACCAATTACGGAGCTCGCTGGCTTTCTATGTGGGTGCCTGATAAAAATGGAAAATGGGATGATGTGATTTTAGGTTTTGATAATATGAATGATTATCTCACGGCTTCAGAAAAATATTATGGAGCTGTGGTGGGGCGGGTATGCGGACGAATTGGCAAGGGAATCTTTGAATTGGGAGGCGTGAAATACCAACTCACCAATAATGATCTGTTCGGGAGTTCCTTAAAAAATCATTTGCATGGCGGTTTTGATGGATTCAGTTTTCAGGTTTGGAAAGGTGTGATATTAGTAACCGATAGGGGAGAGGATGCAGTTGAGTTCCACTATCTTTCAAAAGATGGAGAAGAAGGATACCCCGGAAATATTGAAGTAAACGTGAGATATACGCTGGGTAATGATAATTCAATGCAGATAAATTATTCAGCCCATACAGACAAAGCAACCATCGTTAATCTTACCAATCACGCTTATTTTAATCTTCATGGAGATATGAATAAAAGCGTATTGGATCATTTTGTTTGGATTAATTCTGAGAATAGTGTTGAATGTGATAATGAATTAATTCCTACTGGCAATATCATTTCAATAAAAGATACGGCACTTGATTTTACATGCCCGCTAACAATTGGTTCCCGTGTTGATGAATCATTTCCCGGACAATTGTTTCCGGGAAAAGGGTACGTAGTGTATTATGTTTTGAATAAATCCGGTAAAACTTTGCAATTAGCTGCAACAGTAGAAGAAAACAAAACCGGAAGGATTATGGAAGTTTATACCGATCAGCCGGGAATCCAGTTGTATAATGCCTGGCTGTTCGACGGAAGCGACATCGGAAAAAATGGATGCAGATATCATTCAGGCGCTGGACTGGCATTGGAGGCCCAGGGATTTACAGATGCGCCGAATCATTCCGGTTTCCCTTCTGTTTCGTTACTGCCGGGCAGGGAATACAATCAGCAAACTATTTATAAATTCAAAGTGCAGCCGGATACATAAACTGCATCCCTGTGCTATAGAATTGCAGCAAAAGTTGCTTACTTCAAATCTTATTAATTCGGGCATCATGAACAAGACTTTTTTCCGGACAATGAGCCTTCTACTGGTGGTATTATACACTACAACGGTTTCGGCACAAACATATCGTATTGAACTGGCGGGCACATGGTCATTCCGGGTTGATCCCGCAGATAAAGGTGCAGAAGAGCAATGGTATCGTCGAAAGCTGGAAGAAACGATTAGCCTGCCAGGTTCCATGACCACCAACGGAAAGGGTAATGATATTTCGGTGAACACACCGTGGACAGGCAGCATTTTTGATTCCTCCTGGTTCGTTAAACCGGAGTATGCAGCTTATCGCCAGCCCGGCAATATTAAGGTCCCGTTCTGGCTTCAACCCGTAAAATATTATAAAGGTGCTGCCTGGTACCAGAAAACGGTAGATATTCCCTCAACATGGAAAGCCAGGCATATAGAGCTGTTTATAGAACGAAGCCATTGGGAAACTACAGTGTGGATTGATGATAGGCTGGCAGGTGTTGCCAACAGCCTGGGTACTCCACATGTTTTTGACTTGTCGAAAACGTTAACGCCCGGCGCACACCAGATTACTATCCGTATTGATAACCGCGTTAAAGAAATAGAGGTAGGAAAGAATTCGCACAGCATCTCCGACCATACGCAAAGCAACTGGAACGGGATGGTGGGTAAACTGTTCATTGCTGCACGCCCGGCCTTGTATATTGATGACGTACAGTTGTTCCCGGATATTCAAAATAAGCAGGTCACTGCCCGGATAAAAATTAATAATGAAGTAAAATCTGCAAACAAAGCCGAGATTCGGTTACTGGCCACGGGCACAGACAAGGCAGAACAGCTAAAGCCGCTAATAAAACAAATAGCGTTGCAGAGTGGCGTCAATGCAGTTGAAATCGTGTATCCGATGGGCAGCCGCCCATTGCTTTGGGATGAATTTAATCCTAACCTGTATTCATTAGAGGTACAGTTAAAAAACGGTAAGGAAACGGACGTAAGAACCGTCAGCTTTGGCATGCGTGAGTTTGCTGCCAAAGGAACACAGTTCACCATTAATGGCCGCCTGACTTTTCTGCGAGGAACGCTGGAATGTGCCATTTTTCCCAAAACCGGTTATCCGCCAACAGATGTGGAGTCGTGGATGCGCATTTTCAGAATAGCAGGATCGTATGGTTTGAATCATATGCGTTTTCATTCCTGGTGTCCGCCTGAAGCTGCTTTTGATGCGGCAGACCGTTTGGGTTTTTACCTGCATGTGGAAGCCAGCTCCTGGGCCAACCAGGGTGCTACTATAGGAGATGGTAAACCCCTTGACAAATATATTTATGATGAAACGGAGCGCATGCTAAGAGTA
Organism: Chitinophagaceae bacterium; assembly: GCA_020854215.1. GTDB lineage: Bacteria > Bacteroidota > Bacteroidia > Chitinophagales > Chitinophagaceae > Agriterribacter. Next base: position 4,670 of record JADZFY010000122.1, read on the forward strand.
TATGGCAACCATCCTTCTTTTTGTATGCTGGCTTACGGCAATGAGCCTGCGGGTGAAAAGCACGTAAAGTATCTGACGGATTACGTGAATTACTGGAAAAAGAAAGATCACCGGAGGTTATATACCACTGCCGGAGGATGGCCGGTGATCCCTGAAAATGATTTCAATAGTACGCCCGACCCGCGAATTCAGGGATGGGGCCAAGGTTTGAAAAGCATCATTAACGGACAGGCGCCGAAAAGCAATTACGACTGGTCGGATATCATTTCTAAATGGGATCAGCCTACGGTGAGTCATGAAATTGGACAGTGGTGTGTTTATCCCGACTTTAAGGAGATTAAAAGATACTCCGGCGTACTTAAGGCAAAAAATTTTGAAATCTTTCAGCAATCGCTGAAGGATCATGGAATGACTCATTTGGCAGACAGCTTTCTAATGGCATCCGGCAAGCTCCAAGCCTTGTGTTACAAAGCCGAAATAGAGGCAGCGTTGCGTACGCCGGGCTTTGCCGGCTTTCAATTATTAGACCTGCATGATTTTCCCGGACAGGGAACTGCGCTTGTTGGTGTATTAAACCCATTTTGGGAAGATAAGGGATACACTACCGGAAAAGCATTCAGCCGTTTTTGTAATGCAACCGTTCCGCTCGCCAGGTTCCCTAAAATGGTTTACCGTAATAATGAGATATTATCCGTACCGGTAGAAATAGCACATTTTGGAGCAACGCCCCTGCAAAATATATTCCCTTCCTGGGAGATTAGGGATATTTCAGGAGAAACGCTTTTCAAGGGACAGTTGCCGCCCACAAGTATTCCTTTAGGCAATGGTATTCAGTTAGGCGAAATAACGCAGGTACTATCAGAAGTACGGCAGCCGCAACAGCTTGAACTGATTGTGTTTGTAGGAGACAATCAAAATTCATGGGATTTTTTTGTGTATCCTTCGCCGGTATTGCAGAATGATGATGGCATACTCGTAACCCAACAATTGGATGAAAACGCGCTGGCAACACTAAATAAGGGAGGAAAAGTGTTACTGACATTGAAGCAGGGTTCTGTTAGGCCAGAGAAAGGCGGATCCGTAGCCATAGGATTTTCAAGTATCTTCTGGAACACCGCCTGGACGGGGGGGCAACCGCCACACACGCTGGGTATTTTATGCAACCCGGCACATCCGGCTCTTGCAGCATTTCCAACATCGTATCACAGCAACTGGCAGTGGTGGGATGCCATGAGCCATTCCAATGCCGTAATGCTTGATTCTGTTGCTAACGGACTGGAGCCGATTGTAAGGATAATTGATGATTGGGTAACCAACCGTTCACTGGGCCTAATTTTCGAATGCAGGACCGGTGGGGGCAGACTGATTGTTTCTTCGATTGATTTGCTTGAGCAACAGCAGGCAAGGCCGGAAGCATACCAATTGTTATTCAGTATGAAAGAATATATGCGATCGGAAGTTTTTGCCCCATCGCAGGAAGCCGATATCCATGCTATCAGATCTTTAACAAAATAGCCTGTTGAAAATCATAATTTAATTCCACTATGGCTACAGTTATTTCTTCTTTGAATTCCGGCACTTCCGATACTTAGAAGCACAGGTTCAACAGTTCCTCTATTTTACGCATCTCTTTTATTTCTGCTTTAGGCGGTTATTTGTTTGGATTTGACTTTGCGGTAATTGCGGGCGCTCTACCTTTCTTGCAAAAGCATTTTTCGTTAGATACCTATTGGGAAGGCTTTGCAACAGGAAGTCTCGCGTTGGGTGCTATTATCGGCTGTATGGTTGCAGGATCTGTGTCGGATAGATACGGGCGCAAACCAGGGTTGCTGATTGCTGCGGCTATTTTCGCTCTTTCTTCCCTGGCAATGGCATTTTCCTTTTCAAGAGATGCTTTTATAGCGGCCCGGTTTTGTGCCGGGATAGGCGTGGGTATGGCTTCTACGTTATCACCCATGTATATAGCAGAAATATCTCCTGCGCATATGCGTGGCCGTATGGTGGCTATTAATCAGTTAACAATCGTGCTGGGCATTCTCTTTACCAATCTCATTAATTATACATTACGCAACTATGGTGAAGATGCCTGGCGATGGATGTTTGGATTAGGTTTTATTCCTTCCGCTTTATTTTTTATTGGGGCGATGTGGCTGCCCGAAAGCCCGCGCTGGTTGATGAAGGCGGGAAAAAATGCAAAGGCAGTTACGGTGCTCGGAAAAATAGGGAATGCAGATTTTGTAAATGAATCTGTAAGCAATATTGCAGCGTCTTTAAGAGGCGTTGTTAAAACACGATATGCCGATATTTTTAAAAAAGCCGTACTACCCGCCGTTTTGGTAGGAGTAGGTTTGGCGGTATTTCAGCAGCTTTGCGGTATCAATACGGTTTTTAATTATGCTCCCAAAATATTTGAAAGTATCGGCGCCTCGCAGGACGATCAATTATTGCAAACTGTTTTTATCGGGGGGGTGAACCTCGTTTTCACCATTCTTGCCCTGTTGCTGGTAGATAAATTAGGCAGAAAACCATTGATGTTGATTGGTGCCGGCGGCCTTGCCGTTATGTATGTATTTATAGTAATGCTGTTAGGAGCGCATTCACCGCGGATATCCTGGGTATTATTAGCAGCCATTGGCGTTTACGCCATGACGTTGGCGCCGGTAACCTGGGTGTTGATCTCAGAAATATTTCCCAATAAAGTACGTGGCGAAGCTACAGCCGTGGCGGTTGTGAGCCTGTGGCTTGCTTATTTTATTCTGGTATTTACCTTCCCCGTTATTTTTGAAAAGCTGAGGGATCAAACCTTCTTCGTTTATTCGGCAATATGCCTGG
>JADZFY010000123.1 GCA_020854215.1 Chitinophagaceae bacterium
GCACCGGGAGGGCAAAGGGAGAACCGCCGGATTTACTCCGTGCCAGTTCCAAATTTTCATCGGCAATAACAAGGCGCCAGTCGTTTACCTGCGACTGTTGAATTAAATAATCAATCAAAATCGTAGCTGATTTTCCCGCGCCGAAAAGAAGGATTGTCTTCAAGATTACCGTTTTGCTCCTGCAATTTTACTGTTTTTAGTTGGATACTATTACGCGTTTCATCTTTACCGGCAGGATTAGTCCACACATGAAATCGTTCTTAACCGTAAAGGGTGAAGAAGCACCGCCGGGTTTGCGAAGTTCCAAATTTACCCTTGCAATCATTGCCGTTCCATTTCAGTTTGTGAGGTAATTGAAAAGTAAGCCCCCGGCCGGATCGAAAAAAAGGGTAAGGCAGAAGGCGCTTCACCTTACCACCCTACCCTCATCATCTAACATTTTCTCCTTATCTCAACGTTTTATCATCTTTAATACTTTACGGTTATCCTCCAGACTTCATCAATTTCATAAAAAGCTGTCTTATATTTTCTGAAAGCATTGATATTGCAGCATTCTTTGTTTTGATTTAGGTGTCCCGGCTGAGGGCTAATTAATATTTTGATGTGCCGGATCTTTTATTTTAGCCCGAAGGGCTGAACCGTGCTTACGGCAGGCAGTTCGGGTATTTTTTTTTAACAGCGGCTTATAGAACTGTGGCAGCAGTTTGGTTAACTTTTCCTGCGGCTACGTGGGTATCCTTCTCAGCAAATCATCCAGCCATTCAGACGGATCAATGTATTGTAGTTTACAGGTGGCTATAAGGCTATACAAAACAGCAGCCGGTTCACCGGCCCGGTGCGATCCGGCAAACGAGTAATTATAACGCTCCGGGGCAATGGTGCGGATCTGACCTTCCAACTCATTATCATCAATGGGTAGCATCCCATTTGATGTATATGCACTAAGTGCTTTGAAGTTTTTTAATGTGTAATGCAACCCTATAAATGAATCTGTAATTAATTGCATGTAGCGCAAACTATACCACCGTCCGGTTCATTTTACTTTTTGCAAGCACAAATGTCCCGTTGTGATTATTTTTAAACCCCTGATAGCTTCACCATTTAGTAAACGATTATGCGATCCACGGTACACTTGTCTGCAATCGCAGTTTTGGGAAAATCAAAACGAAGTACACCCGAATTGTACTCTGCTCGCACAAAATCCGAATCAATATTACGTGGAAGTTCCAGTATATGTTCAAAGCAATCGTAAACACTGTCCTGGCTATGACTGGCGGAGTGTCCGGATGTGCTGCAGGTAGACGACAAACCGTAAATACTCAGCCTGCCATTATTAATGGTTACAATAAAGTCTTCCTTACTGAATCCCGGTGCATTTAATTCTATAGAATAAAAATCGGACGTTTCACTTATGCTCACGGAAGGACGCAAACGGGTAGAGGGCGTATCTTTAAGTTGTTGCATCACTCTTGCCCAATTATACATGGGAGGATGATATACTCCAGGATACTCATGTGATTCTGATTTTCGTGGTGTGTGGATAGAGGTCATAAGACATGGTATTAATGATGAATAATAAGTCGAACTTAATCCCTGCATTTCGTTGTTCTTATTTGAACAATAACTAAGCTGCAAATTCAGTACCCGATTTTGCAATGATACAAATCCGTTCATTAACAAATCATGAGTTCGGCGAGGAATCCATATGATCATCATCAGTGTGCAGCGCTGAAACACAGACTAACCGCATTGTTGTAATTTAACACTAATCGTTCATAAAACCCAACCCGTTGTTTCTATTATTTGCAATAGATCAGGTATTCGAATTATTTTTACAAAGAGATGACACAACCTATCTAAAATCACTTCGGTTAATTTCATCATCCGGAAATGGCATGGCAAGCTGACAGGATACGGCACTCAGGAGGTTACACAGCGAATAGTAAAATTACTTTCATTCGAGGTGGGGCTTCCTATTTTAATGAAATGCTGCAAATAATTAATAATGCTAAACAGAGTGTACATCTGCAGACTTACATTTTTGATGCCGACAGCACGGGCAGGCAGGTAGCCGGGGCATTGATGAGGGCGGCACAACGAGGCGTTAAAGTGTACATTATGCCCGACGGTTATGCCTCACGGTTGTTACCCGCGTCTTTTATTGCAGAGCTCAAAAAGTCAGGTGTTCATTTTCGATTCTTTGAGCCGCTATTCAAAAGCCGTTACTTTTATTTCGGCCGACGTCTCCACCATAAAGTGATTGTAGCCGATACACGGTATGCGATGGTTGGCGGGTTAAATATTACCGACCGATACAATGATCGTCCGGGTTATGCCGCATGGCTGGATTTTGCGGTGTTGGCAGAGGGAGAAATTGTAAAGGACTTATGTGTTTTATGTTGGAAAACCTGGAAAGGATTCCCTTCAAAAAAAATAAAATTACCCTGCGATCAGGAATTTCAACTTGCTCCGGCAATAACTGACGGCGCCAGCAAAGTTCGTATGCGAATCAACGACTGGGTACGTAATAAAAACGAGATATCGAACAGCTATGTTGAAATGTTAAAAACTGCAAAATCGCATGTAACGATACTGTCCAGCTATTTTTTACCGGGCAAAACTTTTCGAAAAAAACTTTTGCTCGCGGCAGAAAGAGGTATCAGAATCAATATTATCCTGGCCGGCTTGTCGGATATTAAACTGGCAAAATATGCTGAACGATATATATATGACTGGATGCTGACGAATAATATCAATATATATGAATACCAGGGAAACGTATTACACGGAAAGGTATCGGTGTGCGACAGCTCCTGGCTAACCATAGGATCATACAATATCAATAATATCAGCGCCCGTGCCAGCATTGAGTTAAATCTTGACATCCGGGACGAAAACCTTGCTGCCGAAGTGGAAGCGATATTTGAAGGTATTATGCAGGAAGATTGTATCCGCATAACGAAATCTGCGTTTGAACAAAAACGAAATATCGTCCGTCGCTTTGCGTGGTGGGGAGCTTATCAAACCGTCAAAGGATTAATCTATCTTTTTACCTTCTACTTCAGAAAACAAAGCTAAACATAGTCCTCTAGTCAAACATTGCCATTTGCGCCGGCCGGGCCATATCCAAACCACACAAACGGGATTGCAGTATTCACAGGTAAGTACCGGATGGGTACTGTAAGGATTTGATTAATTTTACCGTTTCAACCAATCACTATTCCCGTACTCCAATGACCAGCCATATTACCGTCATGACAAAAGAAAGTGCGTCTTCCGTTTTTAAGTTAATGCGTTCCGCAGGCAGTTTTTCGGCGTTACTATTGCTTGCCTGCCTATCCCATATATCCGTTTCCCATGCCCAGGAACAACAGAAGCTGAAAATTATCGGCAAAGTAAGGGATGCCGAACAACAAACTCCTCTGGCGTACGCTACGGTGAATCTTCACCTGGCAAAAGACAGTTCATTAGTGTCGGTAGTAACCACCAAAGAATCAGGAGCCTTCAGCTTCAACGCACCCGCAGGTAGCTATTTTATGCGGATTGAATTTATTGGATACCGTTCGTTCAGCATTCCGGAGATAAAACTCAGTACAGAAAATTCACCTTTTGATCTCGGTGTGATACGACTGACCCCGGCTTCCAGAACACTGGAAGAGGTTTTTATACAGGCAGAGAAAAGCACGATGGAAATGGCTTTGGATAAAAAGATTTTCAATGTAGGCAAAGACCTGGCCAATGCAGGAGGAACTGCCGCAGACATCTTAAGCAATATTCCTTCCGTTTCAGTAGATGTAGAAGGCAATGTGAGTCTGAGGGGAAGCAGCGGTGTGCGAATCCTGATTGATGGCAAACCATCGGGATTGGTGAGCCTTAAAGGAGGTAGTGGATTGCAGCAGTTGCAGGGAAGCATGGTAGAACGGGTTGAAATCATTACTAATCCTTCTGCCCGCTACGAAGCAGAGGGAATGGCAGGTATTATTAATATTGTTTTAAAGAAGGAACGCA
>JADZFY010000124.1 GCA_020854215.1 Chitinophagaceae bacterium
GCCATCATTTCTTTCTCTTTTGCGGCGAGATGGGCATCTATTCTGGCAATATATTTATCCGTTAACTGCTGAATATCTTTTTCAGCGTCCTTACCTGCGTCTTCGCTCAGTCCGGCGGTTTTCTGAAGTTTTTTAATTTCTTCTATGGAGTCGCGACGAATGTTGCGAATGGCTACTTTCGATTGCTCTCCTTCCACATGCACTCTTTTAACCATTTCTTTTCTTCTTTCTTCAGTTAATGGCGGAAGGAACAGGCGGATGATCACACCGTCGTTCTGGGGGGTAACCCCAATATTAGCCGCAATGATGCACCGTTCGATGGGCTGCAGCATATTTTTTTCCCAGGGCTGAATGGTGAGTGTGCGCGCATCGGCTACCGAAATATTTCCAACCTGGCTTATAGGGGTGGGGGCGCCGTAGTAATCCACAACCAGTCCATCAAGCATTTGAGGTGTAGCTCTTCCGGCTCTTATCTTTATCAATTCTGCTTCGAGGTGGATGATGGCTTTTTTCATGCTGTCCTCGGCAACATCCAATACTAATGATACATCTTCTGACATTGCGAATAAATTAAGTGCGGTGCAAAGCTAACGAATGGAAAGTATAAAACGACAGGCAAATTAGTTTTGCTCAGCGGCTTTCTTAACAGCGGATAACGGCAAAATCCGTGTAGGTTTTGTGAGTTGCAAAATATCTTCGGTATCTCCGGCCGTAACCACCATAACCCGGGGTTTTCGAAGGTAAACAAATGAAAAACTACCGAAGGCGAGAATAACAATTATAGGAACAAGCAGATTGATATTCAAAAAACGGATGGAATAAGCCAGCGCAACAAATACCATATTAACGCCCAACAAAGCGAGGCTGATTGCTTTATGACTCATTCCCCTGTCTAATAAAATATGGTGAATGTGGTTTCTGTCTGGACTAAACGGAGAACGCCGGTTGAAAATCCTAATGGCAAATACCCTCAATGTATCAAACAAGGGAATAATTAAAATGGAAATTGCTATAGCCGGAGACGATTGAAGCGGGATTTTTGCAGCGGGAGTACCTGCAATATTGATAAACTTTATAACTAAAATCGCATTAACTAATCCAATCAACAGCGATCCGGTATCGCCCATAAATATACGGGCGGGTGAACGATTGAAAATTAAAAAAGCTAACAGGCTGCCACACATGGCAAAAGCGAGCGCTGCATAGGGCGGAAGTCCTGCAAAATAAAAATATATTCCAAAAACCAACGTGGTAAATATGCCTAATCCCGCGGCCAATCCGTCAACGCCGTCAATAAGGTTGAAGGAGTTGATGATAACAATCACTGTTAGGTAAGTAAGGATCAGGCTAATGATTTCGGGAAGTTCATGAACACCCAAAAAACCATGCATGCTTTGTATTACGATACCCCCTTTATAGATGATGATAAAGGCTGCGATCATCTGACCAATGATCTTTTTCATGGGAGTAAGTATCAGGATGTCGTCCTTTAACCCCAGAAAGAAAATCACCAGAGCGGCAGCAAAATAATATTGAAAACCGGGAGTGTTACTCAGGGAAATCGTAATCAAACAGGAGATGATAAATCCGGCAAATATGCCCAGCCCGCCAAGAGACGGAATAGGCTTAGCATGAATTTTCCTCGCATTGGGCACATCATAGAGCTTTTTGATGTCGGATACATTAATGATGACCGGAATTGCAGTAAAGGTGATTACAAATGCTAAAATCGTTGCCAGCAAAATGACTTCCATCCGGTTTGCTTTTGAGGTGCGAAAGTATGATAATTATTTAATTTGCATTACTACATTACAAATAATGATGAGGCAGCAATGCATTTACTCATACGTAATGCCTGTATAAAACGGTTGGTACACGGGGTTAGTATTGGTAATTAAAACTATATTTCTGGAAAAAAAAGTTGAACCCACTTTTGTCCAACAGTTTATTTAGCTTTGACACCATTTTAAAGCGAAAAATTATGCCAGATTTAAAAGACGTAGCGTCACAGATAAGAAGAGATATAGTTAGAATGGTTCATGCCTGCCAGAGCGGTCACCCCGGAGGTTCGCTGGGTTGTGCCGATTTTTTTACCGCGCTCTATTTTGAAGTGATGAAACATGACCCGTCGTTCAATATGGACGGGAAAGGTGAAGATATTTTCTTTCTTTCCAATGGGCATATTTCCCCGGTGTTTTATGCTACACTTGCCAGGTCGGGATATTTTCCCCTTCAGGAATTGTCCACCTTCAGAAAAATAAATTCACGGCTCCAGGGACACCCGGCAACCCATGAACACCTGCCAGGGATTCGAATTGCGTCCGGTTCGCTGGGACAGGGGATGAGTGTGGCTATTGGCGCAGCGCTGGCAAAGAAGCTAAATAACGATGACCGTATTGTATATTCCCTGCATGGAGACGGTGAACTGGACGAGGGCCAAAACTGGGAAGCCATCCTGTTTGCTGCTCACCATAATGTAGATAATCTTATTTCCACCATTGACTGGAACGGACAGCAAATTGACGGAACCACCCATAAAGTGATGAACCTGGGAGATATCCGGCAAAAATTTGAAGCATTTGGATGGACAACGCTGCAAACAGACGGCAATGACATAGATGAACTGATTGCCACGATGGGTAAAGCCAAGGCGCTTACCGGACAAGGAAAACCCATTGCAATTATGATGCATACTGTTATGGGAAAAGGTGTAGATTTTATGGAAGGCAAGCACGAATGGCACGGCATTGCACCTAGTGACGAGCAGTTGCAAAAAGCGCTGTCCCAGTTACCGGAAACCCTGGGAGATTATTGATTGTTGAGGAAGTCTTGATATAGATTGTGGTTTTTAGCGCATTATTCCTTATTTTCTGATCACTTCGGTGGGGTGGAATGATATCCATTCCAAATTGTTTTTCCGGTTGTTGTGTTTGTCATTCACCGGGGTTTGAATCCAGTGAATTTGCTATTGATAATAGCGTAGTGTATTCAAAACAATGGCCGAATGAAAAATCTGTTGCTGCTTTTCGTCATTGGAGGGCTTTCGCTTTATGCCAAAGCGCAGAAACCAGTAAAATCGGTTGCTCCCAGGTATTATCAAAACCAGAGTCCACTTTGGCAAAATTCCTACATTGAACTTCCCATTGGAGCCATTCAGCCGGAAGGCTGGCTGAAGGAAATGCTGATCCGGCAAAAAAACGGTGCTACCGGACATCTCGATTCCCTTTATCCCTTAGTGATGAACAGCCGAAACGGCTGGCTGGGTGGAGATGGAGACCAATGGGAACGAGGGCCGTACTGGATAGACGGACTTTTGCCACTGGCTTACATTTTAAATGATAAAGAACTGATTGCCAAGGTAAAGCCATGGATTGAGTGGACTCTGAACAGCCAGCAACCCGATGGGTATTTTGGCCCCTCCAAGGATTATAGTAATGAAGCAGGCCTACAGCGAAATAATAGCCGTGACTGGTGGCCAAAAATGGTAATGTTAAAAGTGCTGAAACAATATTTCAGCGCCACCGGAGACCAACGTGTTATTAAGCTGATGACGAATTACTTCAGATATCAGTTAAAGGAACTTCCGGAAACGCCATTGGACCACTGGACTTTTTGGGGGCGATACCGGGGAGGAGATAATTTAATGGTGGTGTACTGGCTGTACAATATCACCGGAGAAAAATTTTTGCTGGAGTTAGGCGAGTTGCTGCACAAGCAAACTTTTGATTATACCAATGCATTTTTAGAAACAGATATGCTTTCGAAGCCGGGTAGTATTCATTGTGTAAATCTGGCGCAGGGAATAAAAACCCCCATGATTTATTATCAGCACCATCCTGAGCAAAAATATAAAGACGCCACTGAACGTGGTTTTGACGATATCCGAAAATATAACGGGATGGCCCACGGCCTGTACGGCGGTGACGAAGCCCTTCATGGTAACAATCCTACCCAGGGATCGGAGTTATGCACCGCAGTAGAAATGATGTTCAGTCTGGAAAAAATACTCGCCATAACCGGAGAAGTGCGCTATGCCGACCACCTGGAAAAAATTGCCTTTAATGCTTTACCCGCGCAGATATCGGATGACTTTATGAGCAGGCAGTATTTTCAGCAGGCCAACCAGGTAATGATTACCAGGCATACCCGTAATTTTGATGTGAATCATGGCGGAACAGATGTTTGTTTTGGTTTGTTAACCGGATATCCCTGCTGCACCTCCAATATGCACCAGGGCTGGCCAAAGTTCACGCAAAACCTGTGGTATGCAACACCCGACGGGGGGATTGCTGCCCTCGTGTATTCGCCCAATACCGTTAAAGCATTTGTTGCCGGCAGAAATGCAGTAACTATTCAGGAAGAAACAACCTATCCGTTTGGTGATGCAGTAAAATTTACGGTACAAATAGACCATCCTTCCAAAACGATATCTTTCCCCTTTCATTTACGGATACCGGCCTGGTGTAAGAAAGGGCGGATAAAGATTAATGGTAAACTGTGGCAGGAATCCTCCGGTAACCACCTAATAAAAATATACAGAGAATGGAAATCCGGAGATGTGGTTGAATTGGACTTGCCCATGCACATTTTTAAAAATACATGGTACGAAAATTCAGTTTCCGTAGAACGCGGTCCGTTGGTTTATGCATTAAAAATAGGAGAACTCGTGACGGGGACTAAAAACGAAAAAGATGCTGTAGCCTATGGAAAACAATATTACGAAGTGCGGCCAACCACCCCCTGGAACTACGGTCTCAAAAATATAGCAAGCGATAAACTCAGCGAACAGTATGTGTTCGGGCAAAAAGGAGAAGTTCCGAACTTTCCCTGGAATGCAGAAAACGTACCAGTGTTCATCAGGGCAAAGGGGAGGCGCATTCCATCCTGGAAATTGTATAATGAAATGACCGGCCCTATTCCCTATAGTTTAACGTACGGGCTGGAAGCCGAAAAAGAAGAAGAAATTATTTTGATACCTTACGGGGCTACAAGATTAAGGATATCCCAGTTTCCGGTAATCGGCAGGTAGGGGATACCGTTTCATAAAAGAAAGCAAAAGATGCGTAATACTTTAATTTTTTTTAAAAGCAGGTTTGTTTTGCTCTTAATGATATGGATTACCCTATCCTTATCCGTTATGGGGCAATCGGGTAAAATCAACTATTGGACTGGAATACAAAAAGGATTTGTATCACCGCCCGACTCTGTTCAAACCAGTATATACTGGTATTGGATTTCGGACAACATCTCAAAAGAGGGTGTAGAGAAAGACCTTGAAGCGATGAAGCGTGTAGGGATTAACCGCGCATTTATAGGTAATATCGGGTTAAATAAAAACGAAACCCGGTATGACAAAGTGAAAATATTTTCGGACGAATGGTGGGCAATTACCCACGCTGCACTTAAAAAGGCTACGGAACTCAATATTGAAATTGGAATATTCAATAGTCCCGGATGGAGCCAGTCAGGCGGGCCCTGGGTGAAGCCGGAACAGGCTATGCGGTATCTCAGTTCCACCCAAACCATCGTGAAAGGCGGAACGGCAATCAGTCAAAAACTGCCTGCTCCGGAGGGATTTCAGGATGTAAAAGTTATTGCTTTCCCTGCTCCGGCAGATTATGGTACATCGGTTGCTGATTTACGCCCGGTGGTTTCGGTAATGCCTTCATTGGCAAATGCCGGGATATTATTAGATGGAGATACAAAAGAAGATTTACCCATTCCTCCTGGAGAACAGTACAGCATAGATAGTAAAAACACCCAGCCATATACTGCGAGAAATATTGTGATTTATCCCGCACATCGCAATATGAAGATAAGTGTGGAATTACAGGCCGAACAAGATGGATCGTATCACACGATAAAAAAATTCATGGTTGACCGCAGCAAC
>JADZFY010000125.1 GCA_020854215.1 Chitinophagaceae bacterium
ACAACAATCTCCACAATCTTTGTTGCTTCCATATTGGCGTTACGCATGGCAATACTTCTCACCGCATTGCCGGCTAATTCCATAAACGCCTTACGTGTTATTTCATCATCGCTCACCATTAATGGAACACCGATATCACCCCCTTCCCGTATTCCCTGAACCAGCGGTATTTGTCCTAAAAAGAGTACGTCAAATTCTTCTGCCAGTCTTTTACCTCCATTCTTTCCAAAAATGTAATATTTATTTTCCGGCAACTCTGCCGGTGTAAACCAACTCATATTCTCTACCAACCCAATAATAGGAACATTAATCTGTGCCTGAGCAAACATCGCAATTGCTTTTTTAGCATCAGCCAGCGCAACGGGCTGAGGTGTTGTAACCACAATGGCGCCGGTTACCGGAACGGTTTGCACGAGGGTGAGGTGAATATCACCGGTGCCGGGTGGCATATCAATCACCAGGTAATCCAGTTCTCCCCATTCCACATCCGAAACAAACTGCCGTATTGCGCTGCTCGCCATTGGACCACGCCATACAATGGCCTGTTTTTCATCTACCAGCGATCCAATACTCATCAGCTTAATACCGAACTTTTCAATAGGAATAATAATTCCTTTCTCCCCTACTTTTTTTATATGCGGCCGTTCTCCACGAACGCCAAACATGATAGGCACGCTTGGACCATAAATATCTGCGTCCATCAATCCCACGGAAGCACCGCCTTCCGAAAGCGCTAAAGCGAGATTGGCTGCAACCGTTGACTTACCTACTCCGCCTTTGCCGCTTACAACGGCAATGATGTTTTTTACCCCGGGTAAAATATTTTTATTGTCCTTTCGGTTACTATTGGTATTGGCAGTAAACTTTATATCAATCTGAGCGTTTTTATTCACCATGAGGTGAACGGCATTGATACATGCGTTTTTGATCATATCTTTCAGCGGACATGCCGGCGTAGTAAGTACCACGGTAAACGCGACTTTGTCGCCATCAATCGCAATGTCTTTCACCATATTGAGGGTTACCAGGTCTCTGCCTAAATCCGGCTCAATTACATTTCCTAAAGCCTTTAAAATATCTTCCTCTTTCATGAATTGAACTTTTTGTTAAAAAAAAATGCTTCCGCAAAGGTAAGTCCATAAATGCTTACTTTGTTGTTTTGGGTTGCCCGCCTCAAATTGCGATTTTACGTGTCTGAGTTACAATTTTGAGGTATTATTGCATTTGATTTAGGCTATTTGATGAAACATATTCTACGATATCTGTTTATTACCCTACTGCTGAGCCCTGTTGCTGCAAATGCGCAGTTTGAATCCTTAAAAGATTCTGTTGTGCAGTTGTATGGTATTGTAATGACGCACGACAGCCTGAAGGGAATACCGGGAGTAACCGTAATGGTCAAAGGTCAAAACAGAGGTACCGTTACTAATGAACAGGGCGTTTTTTCCATCGTGGTTTTGAAGGGAGATGAAGTACAGTTCAGTCATGTGTCTTACCGAACAGAAACGGATAAAATACCGGTTAACCTCAAAGGAAACCAGTACAATATGGTAAAATTGCTCGCCCAGGATACGATTTATCTTCCTACCGCTATTATCAAGGCCCGCCCCACGAGGGAGCAATTTGAACGCGACTTTGTTAACAATGATGTACCGGATGACGGTATTGAAATTGCACGACAGAACACCAGTGAAGCCAAAAGGCGCATTCTGGCAAGATCACTGCCCCGTGATGGCAGAGAAGCTGCCAACTATGCGCTTTCCAAAAATGCACAGGGATATTATTACAACGGGCAGGCGCCTCCGATGAATATCTTTAACCCTTTTGCGTGGAGTGAGTTTGTGAAGGCATGGAAAAGGGGAGACTTTAAGAAGAAAAATTAGGAGAGAACGCTGGATTGTGATGAGCGACAAGTGGATTGTGTAAGTAAATTGTAATATGTGAACCGTGAATGGAACAGTAACTACCCTGTCGCAAAATAAGACGACACGGAAGCCACGAAACAGGAGACGCTAAATCCGCGTACAGCCAGCCGGTTTTTGAGCGCTGATTAGAGAAGGCGCGTAACGAATAGCCCCATTAATATACGATCATGATAAAAAATATTGCTGTTATTGGAGCCGGCACTATGGGTAACGGAATAGCCCATGTATTTGCCCAGTTTAATTTTAATGTTACACTCACCGATAACAATGAAACGGCCCTGGGAAAAGCCATTCAAACCATTTCGCGAAACGCCGAACGCCAGGTGAACAAAGGAATTATCAGTCAGGCCACAAAGGACAGGATAATGTTAACGCTCCATACGGCTACCACTATCGAAGAAGGGGTAAACCATGCCGACCTGGTGATTGAAGCAGCCACTGAAAATATAGAAACCAAAACCGCTATCTTTAAACAATTGGATCTTTTTGCGCCGGCAACGGCTATACTGGCCACCAACACTTCATCTATTTCTATTACCGCACTTGCCGCTGTAACGCACCGTCCGGAAAAAGTTATAGGTATGCATTTTATGAATCCGGTGCCGGTAATGCAATTGGTGGAAGTAATTAATGGTTACGCTACGCACCCGGAAGTTACCACACAAATTGTAGAGATCAGTAAAGCGCTGCACAAAATACCATGCGTTGTAAATGATTACCCCGGCTTTGTTGCCAATCGTATTCTGATGCCCATGATCAATGAGTCCATTTTTTGCGTTTACGAACGCATAGCCGGAATTACGGAAATAGACACCGTAATGAAACTGGGTATGGCACATCCGATGGGTCCGTTGCAACTTGCAGACTTTATCGGATTGGATGTTTGTCTGAGTATATTACAGGTATTGTTTAAAGGTTTTGGAAATCCCAAGTATGCACCCTGCCCTTTGCTGGTAAATATGGTTGCCGCAGGAAACTTAGGTATAAAAACCGGAGAAGGATTTTACAAGTACACGCCGGGTAGTAAAGAAATGGTAGCTGCATTTTGAAAATGTGGAAACCTGTTGAGAAACTGTAACGAATACTAATCGTTTGTATGATATTTATTATTTCGAAGCTTGCCATTGTATTATTGAATCCCATATTATGGATTGCAGTGATTTTTTTGTGGGGCTTATTTACCAAAAAGGAAACCAGAAAAAAAAAGTACTATATCGCCGGCATCATTATGCTGCTTTTCTTTACCAATCCCTTTATCATTAATAAACTCATCCTTGCTTACCAACCTGCAAAAGTATCACTTCGCCCGGGCGAAAACTACAGCGCCGGTATTTTGTTAGGTGGCTTCGCGGTGAAGAATAAAAAAGACCGGCAGACCTATTTTAGCGAACAGAGTGACAGGTTTATTCAAACACTGTTGTTGTACAAAACAGGACATATCAAAAAAATTATTGTAGCTGCCGGTGACGGAACCGTATTCAACCGCGACAGTTTCCGGGAAGGCGATTTTATTCAACAACAACTTATTGCTATGGGCGTTCCACCAGAAGCAATTGCATTAGACCGTAACTCAAGAAATACGGCAGAAAATGCTGCTTATGCCAAAAAAATTATTGACTCTCTGCAACTTCCGCCGCCTTATATTCTCGTTACCTCTGCCATGCATATGCCCCGTGCCAAAAAAACTTTCACCAAGGCAGGTGTTGGGATAAAGCCATACCCGGCAGCCTATGCTGTTCGACCGCAGGATAGCGTTGTCCCTACAGACTATATTCTTCCCTCATCCAAAGCGTTGCAAAACTGGGAATTGTATCTGCGGGAAACCGTGGGGAGTTTCATGTATTGGATTACAGGAAGAGGTTAGCGTTAAATGCCACCCATTACTTTTTTGCGGCGAATCGTCCGGCAATATAACTTACAATCAGCAGTTGAAAAGCGTGAAACAACATTAGCGGCAGCAACATAAACCCCGCTAACGATGCATTACTAAATAGCACTTTGGAGAAAACGGTACCATGTACCAATGATTTTTTCGAACCACAAAACAACGCGGTAATGCGGTCCTCCCGGTTGAACCCAAGCCACCCGCAAACCAGATAAATGATGCCGTAGAGTGCAAAGAACAACGCTACGGTTATTAAACACAACGCACCGATATCCGTCCATTGCATTCCCGAAAATAAACCTTCAAAAAACGAACCGGCAAAGCTTTTGTAAACAATCAAAACAATAACACTTCTGTCAAATACTGTGAGTTGCCGGCTATATTTAGCTGCCCAATGCCCCAGTAGTTGCTGAACAGCCATCCCTGCGATAACCGGAATAATAATCTCTACAATCAGTCGCATATAAATGTGAAAAAAATCAACATCACCCTGTTGTTGCAAAAACAAACCCATCCACAATGGAGTAACCACGATGCCGATCAGCCCCGAAATACTCGCGTTGAAAATAGCGGCAGGCAGATTGCCTTTTGCAAGTGCCACCATCACAACGGACGAAGAAACTGTGGAAGGCAATGCTGCTAAAAAAAATACAGACAACCACAACATCTCCTGTTGCTCACTTTTCAGAAAAGGATAAAAAACTAATACCAGCAACGGACAAATAATAAATGTGGAAGACTGTATCAGGAGATGCAGGCGCCAATTCTTCAAACCATGTTTTATTTTTTCGGGACTGAGTTTAACGCCATAGAAAAAGAAAATTACAGCAATGCCCACACTGCATATCAGGTCAAGCGGTATAGTGCTTTGGGATGATCCAAACTGCGGAAAGAACCAGGCTACTATTACGGCAACAAACAGCGATAATACAAATTTGTCAATTTTCATTTGTGCAGGTGGTGAAATTCATTGGCAACAGAAAATAATATGAGCACAAACCGGAAGGCACATCACCATGTTTACTCATCATAAAAATACATCGCATTCAATAACCTTTCGTTACCACTGCTTTCTTTTTCATCAAACTGTTTGTATCCCACATCAACAAAAAAAAAATAGCGCAACGCCTTTGTGCCGGCATTACGCTATATTACTGATCGAACCACGCCCTACCTGCTCCCTGTCAATTCATTTGCCTCTCCATTTTGAAGTTCCTGTTTTGCAAGCATAGCGGCCTTCTTCACCAAATCCAGAAACCCCTTTCTGTATCCTTCCGGATCATTGCTTAATGCCGTGTTCGCCAATGCCAGTACATTGTTATAGGACGATTGCTGCATAAATCCCGAATGGGTGAGTAACATACCAAACTGGGCAACGGATGCAGCGAAACGAAAATTCGCAGAAGTTTGTGCCAATGCCGTATGTACATCAATCACCGGGTGTTGAATCAATTTGCTCTTACTGCCATCCGGATCTTTATATCTTGCCTTAACGGTCATCAACTCGGGGGATGGATTGCCCGGCGTAATGCTTTTTGACGACTGGTATTTGAGCGCATCAACCGTTTCAATAAAATCACTTTTAATGCCTGTTGGGATTACTTCATATAATGCGGTAACCGTATGACCGCTTCCCAGTTCTCCCGCATCTTTCTGGTCGTTATTGAAATCTTCGCTTTTTAATAGCCTGTTTTCATATCCGATCAAACGGTAAGCCTGCACTTTGGAAGGATTAAACTCCACCTGTAGTTTTACATCTTTGGCTATTGTAAATAGTGTACCCCCAAATTCACTCACCAACACTTTCTTTGCCTCGCTCATATCATCTATATATGCATGCGTGCCATTTCCCTTGTTGGCCAGCTTCTGCATTTTATTGTCCTTATAGTTACCTGTTCCGTAACCCAGCACGGTTAAAAAAACACCACTCTTCCGTTCCTTTTCAATTAAACTTTCCATTTCAGCGTCACTGCTAACCCCCACATTAAAATCGCCGTCTGTACATAATATTACCCGGTTATTTCCTCCCCCAACAAAATTTTGCTGCGCTACCTGGTAGGCCAATTTGATTCCTGCACCACCGGCGGTAGAACCACCTGCGGTAAGGCGGTCAATGGCATCTTTAATGGTTTGTTTGTTTGCACCACTGGTGGGTGGCAACACCAATCCCGCACTCCCTGCATACACCACTATGCTCACTTTATCCTGTTCCCGTAATTGATCAGTGAGCAATTTCATAGACTGCCTTACCAGCGGTAGTTTATTGGGTTCTTCCATGGAACCAGACACGTCAATTAAAAACACCAGGTTCGACGCGGGAATATCGTCCGTGGCAACTTTTTTGCCCTGCAAACTCACCAAAACCAAACGATGTGCTGCATTCCAGGGTGCATCGGATATTTCGGTATAGATCGCAAACGGGGTTCCGTTATCAGGCTTAGGGTAGTTGTAATGAAAATAATTGATGAGTTCTTCCGTGCGTACTGCACCAGCCGGTGGAAGCTGACCGTTGTTCAGGTAACGCCGCACATTACTGTATGCTGCTGCATCAACATCTATTGAAAAAGTGGATAAGGGGTTATGAGCAACCGAAAGAAAACTATTCTCCAAAATCGCATCGTAATCTTCAGTGTTCCATCCCGGGTTACCATACGGGTTGTATCGGTTGTTCTGCACACC
>JADZFY010000126.1 GCA_020854215.1 Chitinophagaceae bacterium
GGTGTGGGAATTTCTTTTGGCATAGACAGGATTTATGATGTAATGGAAGAGCTGAAGCTGTTTCCGCAGGAAGTGCAGACGGGAACGCAGGTATTGTTCTTTAATCTTGGTGAAGCCGAAAGTGAGATGGCCTTTTCCTTAATGCAACAACTGCGCAACAAAGGAGTATCCTGCGAATTATACCACGAAGCTTCTAAATTCGATAAGCAATTTAAGTATGCAGAAAGAAAACAGATTGCCTATGCCGTATTGATTGGAAGTCGCGAAATGGAGCAGCAAACCTGTATCGTTAAGAAGCTGGGTACGGGAGAACAGGCTACCATTGCTTTTCCCGAACTATCGGGTTACGCATTTTAATCTTTTAATTTAGTTGGAAAAAATAACGAACACTTTATTCCCCGTACGGGACGATCTGGTACCAACTTTTCACTTCGTATCAATTCTACAGATTTAACCTGTCCTTAATAAGGTGTTAATCTTCAGTTCATTTTTGCTGCTGATTTTTGCAATGATTATTGAATGCCATATGATACCCTGATTGCAGCCATGCAATACAGTAAATAAAACAAATACATATGGAATCACGTGCATTATTTTCAACTATTGGCAGATCATTCTTTTCTTTGGTAATCGCTTTTGTTGCGCTACCTGCAGCAGCACATTCTTTTTCAAATGTTGATTCGCTGGAGCGGTCATCCGCAATTGAGTATCTGGGCACCAAAAACAAGGCTTTAGAATTTAAAGTATCGTACAGCAATCCCGGGAGCAACCGTTTTTTTGTAACCGTTAAAGATGAAACAGGAACGGCTATTTTTCAGGATGCTTTTACCGACAAGAAGTTCATCCGGAAGTTTATGCTGAAGGGAACAGAAGCAAAAAAGGTATTTTTTATCATCCGTGACAAAAAAAACAGGTTCACCCAATCCTTTGAAATTTCAAACCAAACCCGAATTGTAGAAGACGTGGTAGTTAAAAGGATGAGCTGATAGGGATGAAGTACATTATCAAAATTTAGGGCAGGTTTAAACTGCCCTAAATTTTTAAACATGTAGTTGAAATCAAATACAAGAGTTGGTTCTTCAGGCGAATATACAATAGGCTTTTTACCTCAGTTTTCCGAGTGCTTCTTTCAGTGCCGCGAAATTCACCTGGGTTCCGGGAGCGGCGGTCTCTTCGGTATAAACTATCGTGCCGCTGCCATCTACAACCGCTACTCCTCTTTTGGCTACGCCTTTCATACCTGCTACAAATTCTTCGAGGAACATATTATAGTCGCGAATTGTCTTTTTATTAAAATCCGACAAAAGGTCGAAATTGATATTGTTCTGCGATTTGAATACGCCCAATGTAAATGGTGAATCAACAGATATACCCACCACCGATGCGCCGAGGCTATTGTAAAAACCCGAATCGTCGCGGTTGCTGCACATTTGTTCGGTACACACACCGGTAAACGCAGCAGGGAAGAAGTTAATCACTAAGGTTTTGCCTGCAAAATCCTTCAGGGAAATTTCCTTTTTTTCTGTGTTGAACAGCGTAAAATCGGGTGCTTTGGAACCAATTGTTAATGCCATAATGTTGTTGTTTAGATAAGCGAAGCTATGAAAATTTTATAAAGCGATTTTTACAGCAGATATTCATCTGCTTTAGAAATGCTCATTCCCCATTTTTTAATTGTTCCGCGCAGGGTTATGGAGACATGGAATTACATTGCCTATAAATTACAATATTTTTCCTGGCATACGGCGAGGTGAATGTGGGTAGTTGCACTTTCTTACAAATTCCACCAGTAGTTGAACTTCAATACCACGGCGCGATTTTTCACTGCAAACGGGCCGGGATAGTAATTGTCGGTGTACACCAGAAACAGGTCGGACGCGGGCTTATAACGCCATTGAAACCTGGCATTGATATTCAGGTTATCCTGTTGTTCGTTGTACTGCACGTAGGTAGTGAAAAAGAGGGTATTCGTAAAGGTTACATCAATTCTCGGGCCTACAAGCAGAAAGTTCTGTTTGCCCCAGGGCTGGGGAAGCCGCAATTGATTGTAACTGGCACTCAGGGTAATGTTTACATAAGGCTGAAAACGGTATCCGATATCACCGGTTGCAGTAAGCAGGTGACCGCCTGCGTAATATCCGCCATAACGGAAGGAGCCATTGTACGTAAACAAATGCTGGGGCGCGCCAATATAGTCAAAGCCAATGCTGTTCCATTGATGGATTGATCCTGCAGGTAGCGAATCCTTACGCAGATTGGTAGGATCGAAAGGAACCAATAGCTGCACTTTATCATTTTGCGCTATGAGATTAAGTGTGCTTTTGGAACGAAAAGTAAACAGATACGACAAAATGTTTGAATGATCGGTTTTATGAAACGCATTGTCAAAATAATAGTTACTTGTCCATTGCGGGCCGTGGGTTAATAAATGCCCGCCCTTAGGAAAGAAGTTGTAGGCAAGCATCGGGTTGAGTTTAAAATAACCGCGGCGTGGTACGTATCCGGCTTCTGCTGTATAGTCTTCACCCACGTGTTGAAACTGGCCCATGATCAACCAGCGCCTGCTGCTGTATTGCAAATGGGCAGCCTGCGTCCAGTCGTCCTTTCCGGCTCCGGGGTGAAATGATTTAAGCAGCATTGCCTTTCCCGTCCACATATTATTAGATGATGCGAGATTATATTCAAGTCCGAGATTGCGGTTATACGTTGAATAGAGCGGCTTATCTGGCACGGAATCGGGTTGCGGATGATAGCGAAGGGAGGCCTTGTCAATATACAGGATTCCAATATTGGACCTTTTAAATACTTTTCGTTGTAGCGATACTACGGCAAAGTTCTGCGAAGGCAATCCCGTTTCCTCCACTTTTGCTGTTTGCATATCCATTACACCGATCCTTGTGTTCTTATCCAGTTTGCCACTCAGCCGCGCACCAAAATTAATGGGTACGCCCAATCCTATTCTTCTCGAAAAAAACGGGCGGATATCGCTGTATCCGAAATTCGCAAACAAGTCGCCGTTTTCTAAAAAAAACTGGCGGCGTTCCGGAAAAAACAATTCGAACCTGCTGAGGTTGGTTACCTGTTTGTCCACTTCTACCTGTGAAAAATCAGGACGATAGGTCAGGTCGAGATTCAGCGATGGGCCAATGGACACTTTTACATCTCCCCCGATGTTTTTATCGGTTTCGGTTTTGCTTCCGGTAATATGATTTTTTGACAATCCTCCGAGTACATAAGGGATTATGGAAATATTAGAGCGGGGCGCCGGTGGAGGTTGATCCCATACTAACGTGCCCGTGTAGGCGAGTGCCGCGGTGGGGAACTGGCGGGGAATGGGCGTCCAGCTCGACTTTTCGGTCGTTGGCAGATCATTACGGCTAAAATTTATACCCCATTGACGGGAATCTTTTTTATATCGGATGGTTTTGAAAGGGATGGCTGCTTCCAGCACCCATCTGTCGTTATAGCGTTTCACTTGCGACTCCCATTTATTGTCCCAGTTGAGATCTACCTTGCCGCCTTCATACATGGTGCCATCCCATTGGGCGCCATAGGCGTTGGTGCCAAAAGCGAAACCTGTAGTCTGGTCTTCAAAAGGGTCAATGAACACCAGGAAATTATCATTCTTTACAAAAGAAAAATCACGTCTTAACGACTCTACCATTAGCGTGGAGTTGGGCGGGTTATAACACACGGCAAGCAAATACACGCTATGCTGGTCGTAAGTCATACTAACGTCAGTGCGTACACTGGCAGCACTGGTGTCCATTGGCAATACCATAAAAAAGTCTGTTACCGTTTTGGCATCTTTCCACGCCTGTTCATCGGCAATGCCATCAATCTTTAAGGGTGATGAAGCTTTATGAATAGGGTATTGAAAGGACGCGTTCTTTTTTTGAGCGTTAGCATAAAAAAAAGAGAGTAAAAAAATACAGCAAATAAAAAAATAGTTCAATGGAATTACTTTGAGCTTGAAGATGGGGAAAGATAAAGATTTTTTGCAGAAGAGAGCAACAGAGAAAAATGTTTTACGAGATACCACACAAAAAACAGCGTGGTAAATGCGGAAACCGCATTACAATTTTATCTCCTCTTCATTGCTGTCGAAGAAATGAAACTCGGTGAGGTAGTAATTGTTGTTGGCTTTGAGGGTGATTTTTTGTTTGTATTTCCAATTCCATTTTCTGCGGATGGAGAACAGCCAGCCTTTTGTAAGGTATGCGTAGATGATGGGGTGCACTACTATCGAAAGCCCGGTATGCTTTTGCATCACGAGGTAGCTGAGGTTTTTTTCAATTTCATCTTCCAAAACCAGGGTAGATGAAATCTTTCCTGTTCCGTTACAGGTGGGGCAAACCTCCTGGGTATTGATATTCATTTCCGGCTTCATCCGTTGCCGGGTAATTTGCATCAATCCAAATTTTGAAATAGGAAGTACCGCGTGTTTTGCCCTGTCGGCCCGCATGCATTCTTCCATGGCATCCATCAGCCGGCGTTTGTTTTCAGGCAGCTTCATATCAATGAAATCTACCACAATAATGCCGCCGATATCACGAAGGCGTAATTGCCGGGCTATTTCTGCTGCAGCTTCCAGGTTGGTCTCCAGGGCATTCATCTCCTGGTTGTTACTAACGCTTTTGTAACCACTGTTTACGTCAATTACGTGCAGGGCTTCCGTATGCTCAATAATCAGGTAGGCACCACTTGGAAGGTTTACAGTTTTGCCAAAGGAAGCCTTCACCTGTTTGGTGATACCGTATTGATCAAAAATGGGTGTACCATTGTGATAAAGCGAAACGATTTCCTTTTTCTCTGGAGCTATCTTTTGAATGTAGTTTCTGGTATCGTTGTAAATATTCTTATCGTTCACCACAATGCGGTTAAAATCTTCATTCAGAAGATCTCTCAGCATGCTGGTGGTTTTGGTTTGTTCGCTCAGAATTTTAGAGGGTGCTGTTGCTCCTTTAAGATTTTGCTGAAGGTTTTTCCAGCTCTGAACCAACATAATTAAGTCTTCGTGAAGTTCAGCAGTATTCTTCCCTTCTGCCGCCGTACGCACAATTACACCAAAGTTTTTGGGTTTGATGGACTCTACAATTTTATGAAGCCGTTTTCTTTCTTCGGACGAATGAATCTTACGGGAAACCGCAATAATATCATTGAAGGGTGTAACAACAACAAATCTGCCCGGCAGGGAAATTTCACAACTCAGGCGGGGGCCTTTTGCCGCAATGGGTTCCTTTAATATTTGAACCAGAATGTTTGGCTTTTGCCCCAGCACCTCATTGATCTTTCCGGTTTTTACAATCTCGGCTTCCGTCCGAAACTGGGAAAAATCAAAATCTGTCTGCGGGTTTTCATTCATCGCCTGCTGCGTAAACTTGAGCAAAGAACGGGCATACGGACTCAGATCCGTATAATGAAGGAAGGCGTCTTTTTCGAAGCCCACGTCTACAAATGCGGCATTGAGTCCCGGAATAAGTTTCTTCACTTTTCCGAGATACAAATCCCCCACAGCAAAACTGGCATCTGCCTTTTCGTGGTGCAGTTCTACCAGTTTTTTGTCTTCCAACAGGGCAATTTCAACGCCCACGGGAGCCGCATTAATAATTAATTCTTTGTTCAAGCAATAGCCCATTTAAACCGTCATACAAACAGGGGAAACCTATTGGCAGGTAAATGTTATACACAACGTCTGTTGTATATAACTGCGGATACCATGTACTGGTTTCCCACATCTCTCGCAAGCATGATCTTTAGCGCAGGATATCCGCAATGGAAAAACAGCAGAGGTTATTTGTTCTTCTTCTTATGACGATTTTTTCTCAGGCGCTTTTTACGCTTATGGGTAGCAATTTTATGACGTTTTCTTTTTTTACCACAAGGCATAAACCAAATAGTTTTTGTTATTTAATAATGAATATTTTAATGTTCTAACGGCGCAACTCACTGATCCGTTTCTCAATTTCTTTCAGTGCTTCCGGATTTTGAATAAACTTCTTTCCTGCCTCATACCACTCTGCCGCTTTTGTATTTTCACCGTGCCGTTCGTATGCTTCTGCCAGTAAAAACACTGCTTCTGTATTATCAGGTTCGGCTTGTACAACCAGGTTCAGCCTTTCAATGGCTTTATCGTATTGTCCGGTCATTATTCCGCCATAACCCAGCATAAACTGACCATAAATATTGGCAGAATCTTTTTGCACAACGCCCAATATCTTCTGAATACCTTCCATAGGGCTCGAAGCGCCGGTTGCACCAAAAATATAGCTGCTTCCTAATCCAATTTTACTAGAATCGTTGTCCGGATTCAGCTTTAGTGCCTGCTTAAACAAGTCTGCTGCCTGATTGGCCATCCATACCTGTAAAGCATGCTGCTCCACGCCTTTTAACTGCTTTAAATACAAATGGGCAGCAAAGGTGATGTTTTTTTCAGAATTTTCCAATTTGGACTTTTCGCCGAGGTAATACAAAAAAGGCTCAAAAATGTGGACAGAATCCTTCCAGAATGTAGCGAGTTCGTCGTATAATTTTATTTTTTGTTCCACCACATCTCCGCGAACCACAGAACTTTCCTTAGCGGTGAGCCATGCCTGCCGCTCCGGCGAAAGCCTGGATTTTGCTGTTTCTAATATAGAACCCGATTCTAATTGTTTTTCCGTTTCAACTGATGCCGCCGGTGTGGCCGACGCATGTGGCTTGGTTCTACCCAAAAAATAAAGGCTCAATAAAAGTATGAGCCCTGTTGCCACCACAATCCATTGTTGTTTCTTCACTCATTTAAAATTTGGAGCGAAGTTACAGGCTATCTTCCGACTCGTCATCAAAATTCTCTTCAACCGGTTTGGCAGATTGCAATTTTTTTACTTCGTGAACAAATTCCTTAGCAGGTTTAAAGGCAGGAATATAGTGTTCTGGTATGTGTACCGCTATGTTCTTCTTTATATTACGTCCTATTTTTGCGGCTCTTTTCTTGGTGATAAAACTCCCGAATCCGCGGATATAAATGTTTTCGCCGTTCGCCAGATTTTCTTTTACTTCTTTAAATAATGTTTCCAGCGTAACTAAAACATCTACTTTTGGAATCCCGGTTTTTTCAGAGATATTGTTAATGAGATCGGCTTTTCGCATGATATTGTTTTTTATAAGTAAATGAAATTCAATGATAAAATAACATAAATTATATATTTCGTGCAAGTTATTCTTATAAATATTTTTCGAAAAGGATAACCAGCACTTTGATATACAGTGTCTTACATTAGGTTAGTATTGAACGAACCTTAGTTCATAAAATTGCATATTACATAAATAAAGTGCAGACATACGTCTGAATAACAGTTAATTACCGTTTCATGTTGCCCTTGTTTACGAAGCGTCTGTTACATTGGAATAAAAAAGAAAACCAGCGGGAAATGCCCTGGAAAGGGGAGAAAGATCCATACCGAATATGGTTGAGCGAGATCATTCTTCAGCAAACCCGGGTGGAGCAGGGTTGGAATTATTACCTGAAATTTATTGCGGCCTTCCCATCTGTTGCGCATTTAGCCGGGGCATCTGAAACTAAAGTTTTTAAACTATGGGAAGGATTGGGTTATTATAGCAGATGTAAAAATTTGATAGCGGCTGCCCGCATTATTGATAAGGAGTTCGGCGGCCGGTTTCCAAACCAGTATGAAGAGATTTTGAGCCTCCCGGGTATTGGACCCTATACAGCAGCTGCCATCGCATCCTTTGCGTATAACCTTCCTTACGCTGTAGTAGATGGCAATGTACAGCGGGTATTAGCAAGGTATGCAGGTATTACTATCGCTGTTGATTCCGCTCCTGGAAGAACAGCGGTGAATAATTTGGCTGTTGAGTGGCTTGACAAAAAGCGACCGGGAGAATATAATCAGGCCATTATGGATTTTGGAGCGTTAGTATGCAAACCCAAATCGCCCGCATGTTCTGAATGCATGCTGAAAAACAGCTGCCGTGCCTATCAGCTGAAACGGGTTGCCGAACTTCCCGTGCGGCAGAAGAAAATTGTAAAAAAGAGCAGATGGCTGTATTATTTCCTGGTTTGGCACCAAAATCAGGTTTACATTCGAAAACGAACCGGGGAAGATATCTGGCAAAATCTACACGAATTTTTTTTGGTGGAAGAAGCCCGGCCGCTCTCCAAACCCAATTGGCACAATCACCCTTCCGTGAGTACATGGTTTAACCGGAGCGGCGCCGCGGTTACCGCCGTTTCTAAATTATATACGAGGCAACTCACGCATCAAACCCTGCATGGGCAATTTATAGAAGTTACTACAGAAACGACACCCAGCCTTGGAGCAGAGTTTAAAGCAATACCATTGAGTGAGCTTGACAGGTACCCGTTTCCGAAATTTATCATTACCTATTTGCAGGAAAAAAATGTAAATTTAAGTCAGCATTGATGATTGTAGTTTAACGGAATGAATCTAAAACAAGTTTTATGCGAGGAGTAAATAGGGTAATGTTAATTGGCAACCTGGGTAAGGATCCTGACATTCAGTTTTTAGAGGGAAATATTGGCGTAGCAAAATTTCCGTTGGCAACAACAGAAACCTTTAAAGACCGCACCGGTAAACTCATTAGCCAGACAGAGTGGCACACGGTTGTTTTGTGGCGCGGTCTGGCGGAACTGGCGCAAAAATATTTACACAAAGGCAGCCTGGTGTATATTGAAGGGAGACTCCGTACCCGTAGTTGGGATGATAAAGAAGGGAACCGGAAATTTGCTACTGAAGTAGTGGGCGACAATCTTATCATGCTTGATAAAAGAATAGACGGGACGCATGGTTTTAACCATCCTGGTGACCAGCCTGAAAATTTTGGCGGCGAAATTCCCCCTGCCGGTAGCAGTACCCCACCGGAAGACATGGCTTTTTAAGTTCTGGCACGAATACTTATTTTTGTACGTTATTGATCAGGCGGGCTGTTGACCTGCCTTTTTGATTACGCCGCATCAATCATAAAAAATAACTCGTTTGGATAACCCATTGATTTTATTTAACAGACTGCTTAAAATAGAGCCCGTGTTACTGGCTGTTAGCCCCGAGAGCATAACTGTTCTCATTATCCTGTTGCTATCATTGCTTATTGTATCATTTTTTGTTTCCGGAGCCGAAGTGGCACTGTTTTCATTGAACTACAGGGATATCAATATGCTTAAAACCAAGCAGCATCCCGCGGCCCGCCGAATAATTACGCTGCTGGATCAGCCCCGGCGATTGCTGGCAACCCTCCAAATTGCCAATACTTTTGTAAACATAGGTACCATTATCGTATCCAATGTGTTGATAGATGAATTGCTTTTGCAACCCAACGCTTTTCTCAATTTCATTATCAAATTAATCGTAATTGTTTTCTTAATTGTATTATTTGGGGAAATTCTGCCCAAAGTGTCGGCAACCCAAAACAATATCCGTTTTGCATACAGCGCTTCACTGCTCATTGAAGTGTTGTACAGTTTTTTTGGGGGCATGAGCAAGTGGTTTGTAAAATTCACTGATGGCATTGAAAAAAGTTTTGGAGGCATTAAGCAGCATCATGTTTACGATCCTGCAGATATTGACCAGGCGATAGAAATGAATTCTACGGAAAATACAACGGAAGAAGAGAAGAACATCCTGCGGGGGATAGCAAGGTTTGGGCAGATTACCGTAAAGCAGATCATGCGAACCCGGCTGGACGTGAGTGCTATTGATTACGATACTAATTTTGGACAATTGGTTCGTAAAATTGAAGAGCTGCACTATTCCCGGCTTCCGGTGTATAAAAACAACCTTGACGATGTTGTAGGTATTATTCATAGCAAAGACCTGCTACCCTTTGTGAATGAGCCCGATGATTTTGACTGGAGATCGCTTATACGACAGCCTTATTTTGTTCCCGAACAAAATCTAATCCGCGATCTTTTGCGGGAGCTTCAAAAGAAAAATACGCATTTTGCTGTTGTGGTGGATGAGTTTGGCGGAACCGAAGGAATTGTAACCATGGAAGATATTATGGAAGAGATTATAGGGGATATCCGCGACGAATTTGATGACGAGGAAAGTGTGAATAAAAAAATTGATGATCACACTTATATTTTTGAAGGAAGGATAATGATAACTGACGCCTGTAAAGCGATGGGGTTAAAAGCAGATACTTTTGACCAGGTTAGGGGGGATAGTGAATCTATTGCCGGGCTGGTGCTGGAACTTGCTGGCGAAATACCGGTTGAAGGACAGGTTATCCCTATTGGGGATTTTGAATTTACCGTTACGGAAATTGATAAAAACAGAATAAAAAAAGTAAAAGTAACCATACGGATGTTAAATCCTTAGTAAAGCGGTTGCTATAAAATTGTATGAAGAATAGACTGTACGGCGTTTTGCTCATCCTGGCCTTAATAGCATTGTTGGTTTCCTGTAATAGTGATTACACTCCCAGACCCAAAGGGTATTTTGCGATAGATTTTCCCATGCATAAATATCAGTTGTTCAACCGGCCGGGATACCCTTTTTCCTTTGAATACCCGGTGTACAGCACCATTACCAAAGACAGTGTAGTGCTGGAAGAATTCCCCGACAATCCGTACTGGATCAATATAGATATACCTACATTCAATGCAAGAATCTACCTGAGTTATAAAACAATAGGGGGAAAGTCCTTCTATCGGATAAAGACCGACCGGGGCTTTAAGGATTCCTCTTCACTGAATACGTTTGAAAACCTGCGGGAGGATGCCTACAAAATAACGTTCAAGCATACGGTAAAAGCATCGTCAATTGAAGACTCCGCATTTATAACGCCTCACGGCATTGGTGGTGTTTTTTTCAACGTGGGAGGTAACGCGGCCACGGGCAAGCAGTTTTTTGCAACCGATACCACTCAACATTTTTTACGCGGAGCATTGTACTTCAATAATACGCCCAATTCAGATTCGCTGGGTATAGTGTACGATTTTCTTAAAACGGATATGCTGCATATGATCAATACGCTGCAATGGAGATAGGGGCCGCAGTTGGAGTTTTCTGTTAGTTGTTTTTGGATGATTGGAGAAGGTGAGTTCTATCGGCGAAAACCGGTTTTTTGACGTATCATCATAACGAATGGGTGTATTTCAAACTGTCGCAACAAATTTACTTCCCGGTAGATGAAACGCTGTCAGGTATCAGGAACAGCAAGCGTAGATGCCTCCTTAGGTCGGCATGACAAGCGGCATAATATATCCTGAGCAGCAGTGCTAATGTTCAGCGATTGTACAATGTTGAACATTGCACTACAGTTTGTCATGCCGACCTAAGGAGGCATCTGTGTTTATACCACCCGGAAAAGTACTATAGCGAAAATCTGGAATGTACTCTAACGAATTATGGCATCCTGAAGTTAAATGCTTCACTTTCTCTCTCCCAATTCCCTTTATCTGTACCTGATACAACCTTTGTACATTTCGTTTTTGCTCTGGCTCACCGCGATGTTCTTTTGGGTTCAGCAATGCTGCCCTTCCTTAAACCCAAAATTTGCAGTTGACTGCAAAGCGACCGGGAAAGGAATATTACTGGAATGGCAAGTTCTCGTAAAGCCTTTCTATGTCGGGGTTGCCGGGATGCTATACGCTAAGGTCTGCACGCTTTGCAGTAGCTTTCAGCGCTACTGCAAAATCCCGGTTAAACAATATTATCTTTACAAAAAAAGTTGTGATAGAAATTGACAATGTTCTGATAAGTGACGATGTGATAAAAGCCCAGTTTGTTTGTGACCTGGTGAAGTGCAAAGGAGGCTGTTGTGAGGATGGCGACGCGGGTGCTCCATTGACCGATGAAGAAACGGGAATACTCAATGATGTTTTTGAAATGGTGAAACCGTATTTAACCGAAGAAGGCTTATCGGAAATAGAAAAAAAAGGAAGGTATCATTACGATAAGGATTTTGGATGGGTGACGCCCACCATTGACGGGAAGATATGTGCATACGGGCATTATGATAGTCAGGGTATTATCCGGTGCGGTATTGAGCAGGCTTATCGCGATGGTAAAATCACCTGGAAAAAGCCACTCAGTTGTCACCTGTTTCCTGTTAAAACTAAAAAGACCAAAACCTACGAGCTGGTTAACTATGAGCCGCGTGAAGACCTTTGTAACCCCGCGTGTAAATTAGGCAGGAAATTAAAGGTTCCTGTATATGTTTTCCTGAAGGAGGCCCTGATTCGAAAATTTGGAAACGAGTTTTATAATGCCCTTGAACAGACAGCCAAACACCTCAACAACGAAAATGACTGAGCAGGCAGCAACATTTATCGCTAAAAGTACAATCAAAGCAGCAAATCTGGAGCATCGGCGTGTGATGCGGAATAACATCAGTAAATATGATGCCGCCGTACCCTCCGGAAAGGCTCAATTTCAGGATATTAATATAGCAAGAGAAAGGGCGAAGAATATAAAGTGGCGTGCTTTAGAAACCCTTGATCAGCAGTTAGAGGAATTTGAACGGCAGCTTACTGCGCGTGGTGGTAAAGTAATATGGGCAGAAACTTCCGAACAGGCGTTGGAAGAAATATTAGCAATATGCAAAGCGCGATCGTGTAAAACGGTGGTGAAAAGCAAAAGCATGCTAACGGAAGAAATTCACCTGAACACCTTTTTAAAAGATCATGGTATTGAGAGTATTGAAACTGATCTCGGTGAGTATATTCAACAGTTAGACGAGGAAGCACCGTATCACATTGTTACGCCTGCGATGCATAAAAGCAAGGAAGATATTGCTAAACTTTTTGCGGAGAAATTAGGTACGGAGGCAAAGCTTAGTCCTGAGCAGCTCACCGTAGTTGCCCGGGAAAAACTTCGGGAAAAATTTACACAGGCTGAGGTGGGAATTACCGGTGCCAATTTTTTAATCAGCGATGCCGGTGCCATTGCCATAACAGAAAATGAAGGTAATGCCAGGTTGAGTTGCGCGTGGCCACCGGTGCACATTGCAATTGCGGGAATCGAAAAGGTAATTCCCTCGCTCTCCGATCTCGGTTTGTTTTGGCCACTGTTATCAACTTACGGTACAGGACAACGGATTACGGTGTATAATACAATTTTATCGGGACCACGCCAGCCAGGTGAAACGGATGGGCCGGAAGAAATGTATGTAGTATTATTAGACAATGGAAGAACCCGCCTTCTCGCTAATGAAAAAGTACGGGAAGCACTGTATTGTATCCGGTGTGGTGCCTGTTTGAATACCTGCCCGGTTTACAAAAATATTGGCGGGCATAGTTACAATACAACCTATAGCGGACCTATTGGCAGCGTGATCACACCGCATTTAAAGGGGCTGAAGAATTGGAATCATTTAAGCTACGCGTCAACCCTTTGTGGAAGTTGCACCGAAGTGTGTCCGGTAAAGATCAATCTCCATGAGCTGCTGCTCGAAAACCGGAATGAAACCGTAGCTCACGGAAATACCTCATTCGCGGAACGCATGGCGTGGAAAATGTGGAAGCAGACGATGTTGCACAGAGGATTAATGAATAAGGGAAACGGCAAAATAAAAACGCGACTGGCTAGCCATCTCTTTAAGGGTTGGTCGGGCCATAGGAGTGCATTGCAGTTCCCGGAGAAAACTTTTAATGAGTTATGGAAAGAACAGCGTGCCATTCAGAAATAACAAATGACGCGTATGTGATGATTAATTATCACAGGGTAAGTTAAATCAAATCCTTGCCGGGGAAAGTAC
>JADZFY010000127.1 GCA_020854215.1 Chitinophagaceae bacterium
GGGTGCTGGAACAGCAAATCAACGCACACAAGCAGTTGAGTGATGAGGATAAAGTGAACCTGCAACAGTATATTACCCGCATTTACGGTTCGCTCACTACTTTTAATGTACTCTTTAAAAATAAAGAGCAATGGTTCATTGGCGATAAAGGGGGTAAGGAAGACTAATTGGAATTCATTCCGCATCATACCATTCCCCTAACCCTTGGCGGACTAAAATCGGCACGGCACCGGTATAATCTACTACCGTTGAGGGGGTCACTCCTCCAATGCCGCCGTTTACCACAATATCCACCAGCTTGTAAAAATTATCCTCAATGATTTCCGGATCGGTGTACGCTTCTACCATTTCGCCGGGCAGTGTCGTACTAAGTATCGGTCGGCCCAGTTCCTGCACAATCATTCTGGCAATTTTATTGTCCGGCACCCTGATGCCCACTGTGTTCTTTTTGCTTTTGAGCATTTTGGGTACTTCCTTACTGGATGGCAAAATGAAAGTATAGGGCCCGGGTAAATAGGTTTTCAAAACACGGTATAAGGGGGTATCTATGCTCTTCGTATATATGCTCAGATCGCTGAGGTCATGACATACAAATGAAAAATTGGCTTTCAACGGATCTACCTGTTTGATGCGTGCAATCCGTTCAATGGCTTTATGCTGAAAGATATCGCAGCCCAACCCATATATTGTATCTGTTGGGTAAATGATAATGCCACCATTCAATAAACACTCAACAATGGTTTTTATTTGCCGCGGCTGCGGATCAACGGGATGAATATGGAGCAGCATAAATAACGGACGTTTTTTTTACAATATCTGGGCAAAATATAATTCCATTATAGCGGTGAAGGGGAAGAGCATCACGAAATATGCGTTAATTGCTTTTAGCCCCATACCCTGGTTCCTTCGCTGCAGTTGGCACAAATATCAATATTTTTCCGGCTGGCCATCAGCGAACGTCTAAACCTCCGGTATTTGTCATTCTGCCATATTTCCTTAAACGACTGTGTTTTTAAATTACCCAACTGATGTTTGGCATCCTTATCAAAACAGCAGGGAACCACCATACCATCCCAGGTAATTACATTGGCGTGCCATAGTTTCCAGCAGTGATTATTCAGTTTGTTCTTAACGGTATAGGCGCCACCATTGGTTTTTTTATAACGACTGAATTTATCAATGGATGGAATGAGGCTGTTGGGATCGTGCTCATAGTCGTAAACCTGAGCTGTTTTATACCATACATCATCCACACCTACTTCCTTTGCTATTTGTTTTACTTCTTCTATCTGGTGTTCATTTGGCTTTACTACCAGAAACTGAAATATAACAAAAGGCGTTTTGCTTCTCATCTCCCGCTTCCACTTCACAATATTTTTAGCACCTGCTATTACTTTATTTAATTGTCCGCCGCGACGGTATTGCTGGTACACTTCCTGAGTGGTGCCATCAATAGAGATGATGAGTCTGTCTAATCCACTCTCAATTGTTTTTCGGGCATTATCATCATTCAAAAAATGCGCGTTGGTAGACGTAGCTGTGTATATTTTTTTGTTGGATGCATATCGCACCATCTCCAGAAAACCCGGATTAAGATAGGGCTCACCCTGGAAATAAAATACCAGGTACAACAACTCTTTATGAATTTCATCAATAGTCTGGCTGAAAAAATCTTTACTCAGCATGCCGGTAGGACGAGTAAAACTTCGCAAACCGCTCGGACATTCGGGGCAACGAAGGTTGCACGAAGTAGTAGGCTCGAAGGAGATGGAAATGGGATACCCCCATTGCACAGGTTTTTTTAACCAGCGGCTTACATAGTAGCTGCTTAATACCTTCCCTGCATTCCACATACGCCGAAAGCTAAGTTTGGATATCAGATTAATCTTATCGTAAATATGAATGCCGGGCATGGCGGTAAAGGTAAAGAATATGGTTTATCCCTCCATGAACACCGAACTTCTCACCTGCTGCGGAGACTGCCTTATGGCTATTGCAGTAGTTCATCAATACGTATCAAACGGTAATTTCTTTGTTGAAGATAACTCACCAGGTCGCCTAAACGATGATACATTTTATCCGTTCGCCCGGCATCGGTACCAATATGAAGCAATAAAATAAAGCCATTCAACCCGTGCGTTTGTTCGTAGGTAATGATAGAATGGAAGATGGAATCGGATGACCGGTAGTTTTTCATGTCTGGTGTTGTATAGTCAGCGTTACTCAGGGTTCCCGGAGTAAAATTAATAAGCGTTAATCCCCATTGTTGGGCCCAGCTACTTATGCTGTCGTTATACCATTCGTAGGGTGGCAAAAAATAAGGGGCATCTTTGCGGGCAATTCCAAAGCGACGCATTGTTGAATAGCTGTTCTGCAAGTCAGCAATAAATGCGTGCCGGGTGATCAGTAAGCTGTCGCGTTTGCTCCAGTCGCAATAGAGCAGATGCTTGTCGGAGTGACTCCCAAGAAAGTGTCCGTCTTTTTTGAGCCTTTGGATAAGTGCAGCAAATGTGGGATTGCGGTAAAAGTTCCCGGTGAGAAAAAAGGACGCTTTAATGTTTTTTTCTTTAAGGGTGGTTGCAATAGGGTTTGCTCCATCGCCAAACTCATCTCCGGTAAAAACAATGGCGATCGTTTTGTGGGTGGTATCTCCTCTAACAATGCCGCCGTTATTGAAAATGAATTTTTTTTGACGGTTATTGCCGGTTAAAGTTTTTTTTTAGACGATCGAATTAATGGTCGGGTAGCTCCGCTCTCTTTTGCAG
Source organism: Chitinophagaceae bacterium (assembly GCA_020854215.1). Classification (GTDB taxonomy): domain Bacteria; phylum Bacteroidota; class Bacteroidia; order Chitinophagales; family Chitinophagaceae; genus Agriterribacter. Next base: position 2,766 of record JADZFY010000127.1, read on the forward strand.
CAAGCAGGTAAATCAATGAAGCGGTGCCATCCATAGTGGGCTCATTGGTGCTGTAGTCTCCGGAGTCGTCATGGTAAACTGCGAGTTCACTTTGGAAACCTGCGTATTCGTCCGGGTGAGTAAGTTTCAACCCGAGCAAACTTTGAAAAATACTTCCGTAAACCGGGCCATCTACAATGCCACCATTAACCGGAAAGTGGCCAATTTGAAGAAATGACGCGTGAGGATCTTTCGGCGTATCGCCCCATGCCGGCAAGCCATAAACCATACTCGTTCCCCACGGGTTGCATCCAAACAGCCAGTCAAAATTCGCCTGTTCCAGTTCTTCAAACTGATTGTCGCCTGTTGATTTTCGATACCAGTAACATTGTATAGCAAAAGATGTAGTGAGATTATTACTGCACCAAATGAATGGTACGCCACGAAAAAAAGCATTCTTCCGGGCTTTGTTCCACACCCGTTCAATACCTTCTTTATAATATGCGGCTACCGTATCTCTTCGGTGGTCCGAGAGTTTTTTGATGAGTTCAAAATGTCCCACATTGATGAATGGGTACCATTGATAATGGCTGGCGGTATCGGCGCCCAACCATGGAGTGAGCGGTTCTTTTTTAGCCAGTGCGAACGCGTAATCTGTACCGGTAGTTCCCTGTAATTCGGCCAAACGGGTTTCACCCAGCATGGCGCCTGCCAGTTCCATATCGTCCATCCAGTTGTCCTCGGCGTAGATATAGGGTGCTGCCACCGAAGCAGTTTGGGTATTTCCGGGTTTGCGTAGTCCAAAGGCAAAAGCGGTAAGCGATTTTTCCCGGAGCGTTTGCGCAAAGGAGGGGGCATGTGAAGAAAATATCTGTGAACCCAGAGAAAATGCGCTACTGAATTTCCCGGCCGTGGACGAGGTTCCGGTGGTATTGTTCATCAGTTTGCCTCTTATCTGTGGCGCTCCGCTAACAAAATATACCGGGCGTTCATATCCGCGCCCATACTGACTGTCCATGCCCGGCATGCGCATACCTATATGATCGCGGTCATCGGCAACCTGGTTAAACATCCAGTCTGCACGCGGGTGCATTTTCAACAGCCAGTCTAACCCCCAGCGGGCTTCATCTAAAATATCCGGAACCTTATTCGCTCCTTCCAGCCCGTTAGCCTGGTGGCCATCGCCGAATACATTTGGAAAATCGCGGTAAGCAGCCAGCAGATGAAAAGTGGCATTGGCAGAAGTAGTTACATATTGCAGATAGTCGGTGGCATCATGCCAGCCTCCGCTTACGTCAATGAAGCTGCTGTCGGGCATTGGGCCGTATAAAGTAAACCCATCACGAGTGTGGCAACTGTCTTTGGTGACGGGGTTAAACTTGTTGCGTTGCTGCCGCATGTAGTACAGGCAAAAATCTGCCGCTCCTTTGTACACGTCAGGTCCAATTTCAAAATCGGGTGATACCACATCACCGGCTTTTAAATAATATCGTCCTGGTTTTTTATACGACGAAAAGTTTAATCGTAAGGTTTCTTTAAATGGGCCGTAAGTACCCATTGACTTTCCCGCCTTCACCGTAAGCACCACTTTATGCGTGGAGGCATCTAACAGGAACCATTGCTTAAAAAGCAATTTGTCTTTACTGCACCATACGGCCACTTTAGTGCCATAAGGAGTATAACCCAGTTGATTAATACGTATCCATGCGTTTTGTGCATATGCATACTGACAGCCTGTAATGACACCGGTTAAGATGATAGAACGAAAGAATCTTTGCATTTGTTCGATGTTTGGAGTGATTTGGTTCTGCGGCAGGTTGTATTCATTCCATCGTGCTTACAGTTAACGGGGTACTATTGCTCTTCCACCACATTAAATTTGCTCAGATCGGGAATAAACGTTCGGTTTCGCTTCAATTCGTATTGGTATATAATATTCCCCACTTCTTTAAAAAATGGATAGCCCAGTTCATCGTATTCGTATTTGTCGTCGTTTAGCACGCCATCCCGGTTTACGTAGATTGTACCACTAAGCATAAATTCCACCTTGTTTTTTAAATCAACAACGTAGGCAATATCTGTTAAAAAGCCGTAACTCCAGCCTGTTTTGTTAAGCACTTTGATATAGGGAGGGATATTTGACTTTCCCGATCTAAACATGAAGAACTTGGTATAACTGTCGAAAAATTCTGTGGTATCGTATTTAGGGTAGTCCGTTTGTGGTGGCAGCGTAGCCATATACTTGTACAAAAACCGGTAGTCATCGGTAGTGAGGTCAAATCGCTGCTTAGCGTTTACTGATTCCGGAAACAATACCGATTGCATGATTTGTTGCAGGTACTCAAGTGGCAGATTATTATGTGTAGTAAAGTCCATCGGCTCCTGTATCAGCTTTTCATCTCGGTCATAATGTGCATTACCTACCAGCACTTTTTTGCTGAAGTCAAATTCCAAATCACTATATGCCGGAGGTTGAAAAAACAATAATTTTCCTTGCGCATCAACAAAGCGTACAGGATTGGTATGCCTGTTTTCCTCTTCGGTTGCTCTTACAAAACGTCGGGTAATACGGGCATCGGTATACCCCATTTGCCACAATCGTTCGTTGATTGTTTTTTGTCCAATGAATTCGTACAGGCGGTTGTATGCATCATTATCACTCACCAGGAATATCTTCCTGATATAGTGAGCAACCGAAGGCATTCCGTTTTTAGCGGTGCTATCGTTGAGCACGGTGGTTTGACCCGGAAAAGAACTGTCGGTTAACATTGCCGTGTATTTGTTCACTCCCCGAATATTCATACGGTTAAGTTTTTCCAATGCCAAAAATGCCAATGGCATCTTTACCGTAGACGCAGGATTAAAGTATCGGGCTTTATCCACATGCAGAAACTGGTGGGTAAACGAAGCCGCATTGTACTTATCACGATCAATCTTTGTATAAATCAATTGGTATTGAAAACTGTCCGGATTGTTCAAAATATGCAGCAGCTCGCCAGATGCTTCTGTTCTCAACAGCTCATTAAGCCATGTACTATTTTTTTCCTGGGCATTCATCGTTTGAATGGGAAACAATACGGCGGCAAGCCACGCGGGAAATTTCATGTGAAAAGATACAAAAACCTGAATGGTTTGAAGGAATTGAATCTTTGTTTTACAGAAATAATATTTGTCAAATTGAAAAGAAATAATAGAATTCTCCGTTGATTTGTATTTAACAACAACCTCCGATATTTCAAATTAAACGATTAATGTGCAGTTAGTTTCGTATAATAACGGCTCGCATGACCAGTTAGCCCTGCTGATTAACGGGTTACTGTACAATGCCGACGAGCTTCATCCCGACCTGCCAGGAAGTATAGGCATGCTACTTAATTACTGGGAAGACGCATTTCCGTTAGCAAAAAGAGCGGAAGAGGGCGTTAAGGCGGGGCGATTTATACAGAACAGGGGAATTCCTGTTGAGGACTGTTTAATATTGTCGCCGGTTCCTTTTCCGGCATCATTGCGAAAAGGCCAGGCCTTCAGAACGCATATAGCAGCAGTTCATAGAAATCTTAATCTTCCTTTTCCGGAGGTATTTGACGCGGCTCCCATAATTAGTTTCTGTAATCATCACAGCATTCAGGGGCCTGGAGAAGTATTCGTGATGCCCGATGACCTGATAAATACAGACTTTGAACTGGCTGTCGCTGCGGTAATCTGTAAGCACGGCCGAAATATTCCTGCAGCGCATGCCGATGAGTATATCGGCGGGCTGATGATTGTGAATAATATAGCCTCCAGAATGGCGCATACGGGCACCTCAACAATTTCCTCTGTAACTGCTAATGGAAAAACGATTGCAACTGCTGCGGGACCTGTATTGGTTACCCTGGATGAGCTGGAGTCTTTTGAAATCCCTGCCAAAGTAAACCATACGGGACGATGCTGGAATCTGCCGATGACTTGCAGCATTAATAGCGTGAAGGTGAGCGAAGGCAACCTGGGTGATATGGATTGGACTTTTGCCGAGTTGATAGAGAGCGCCTCTTACGGAGCAGATATCTATCCGGGAGATATTATATGCAGTGGAGCTGTGGGAACCGGGTGTTTCCTGGAATTAAATGGAGCACCAGCGTTCAATAACCCTGGAAATGAGCTGACATGGCTGAAAGCCGGTGATCATATAAGTATGGAAGTAGGGCAGTTAGGTAAACTGGAAAATCAAATAGTGCCCGATGACAATCGCTGGAGCATTTTGAAAAATGAAAAATGATGGTTGCGTGTAAGTGAATTTGCTAAAAGCCTCTCTACCTTTGTACTTCAATCTAAAAAAATGATCAAAAAATTAACCGCCGTTACTTCGCTGCTTATTGTATTGTTGCTGAGTTCGTGTTTGGATACGGAAGAAAAAATTGTTATCCATAAAAACAACAGCGGATTATATACCGTAACGATAGACATGAGCAAGATGTTGGTGATGATGGATCAGATGGGACAAAAAAGTGAAGAGGACTCCAAGGTTCCGGAGAAAAAAGATTCTACGATTTATTTTAAAACGCTTACCGATACCGCCACGGCATTATCTGCCCGGGAGAAGGAATTGTTTCAGGAGGGGAGTTTGCGGATGCGGGTGGACGAAGCAGCAAAAGAACTGGTTATCACGCTTAATTTCCCGTTTCAAAAAATTTCCGACCTGGCCGAAATAAGGGCTTCCTATCTCAGCACCATTGATAAACTGAGTATATCCAGGAAGCTGAAGAATGAGGAAGACAGCACTTCCGGAGAAGAAATTCCTCCCTCGATATCAGGGAACAAAAATTTTTTGAATCCTTCACAGGATGCCTATGTATTTTCCGCGGCTGCGGGTAAAATTTCCAATACCCTTATCAATAAAGAAGGCTTTGACGCTAATGTAAAAAGCGATTCTACTATGCAAATGTTGCAGCAAATGACGATGATGATGGGAGACATGCATTATAAAACGATAATTACTGCGCCACATAAAATAAAAAAGTATAACGGCAATGAAGGCGTTCTATCCGCCGACAAAAAGACCGTTACCTTTCAAACTACCTTAAATGATGTATTGAACCGTCCCGAGGCGGCCGAATATAGCGTGGAGTATTAATGCATATGCCACAACCCTTCAAAATCGTAACCTGTGATAACAAATAAAAACTGCGCGTTACACCGCGAACAGCAGGAAACACCGGATAAGAAACGGGCAATGATCAAATATCAAGTTTGAACCGCTTTAGCTGTCATTTTGGTTTTATTTACCTTTGTGGCTGTTTTTATATATAATCAGACTATGCAGGGATATTGCGCATCTTTAACAGAGTACAAACGTTTACGAACCAGAGAAGTAAATATTGGCGGATTGTTAATGGGTAACGGTCACCCCATTCGGCTTCAAACCATGACGACTACCGATACTATGGATACCATGGCAACCGTGGAGCAAACCATTCGCTGCATTGAAGCAGGTGCAGAGATGGTACGTATTACGGCGCCAAGTAAAAAAGAAGCAGAAAATCTGCAGCATATTAAGGATGAGTTGCATAAAAGAGGCTATCGCGTTCCGCTGATTGCCGACATTCATTTTACACCCAATGCGGCAGAACTTGCGGCACGAATAATAGAAAAGGTACGGGTGAATCCGGGTAATTATATTGATAAAAAGAAATTTGAATTCATCGAGTATACCGATTCGGCGTACACTGCTGAAATTGAACGCATACGGCAACGCTTTACACCTTTGGTGAAGATTTGCAAAACGTACGGAACCGCTATGCGTATTGGTACTAATCACGGGTCTCTCAGCGATCGAATAATGAGTCGCTACGGCGACACTCCTATGGGCATGGTAGAAAGTGCCATGGAGTTTTTACGCATTGCCCGTGATGAAGATTATCATAACATTGTGCTGAGCATGAAGGCCAGTAACCCACAAGTGATGGTTCAGGCCTACCGGTTGCTGGTAAGACAGATGGCAGAAGAGTTTAAAGAATGTTATCCGCTGCACCTTGGTGTAACAGAGGCGGGCGATGGAGAAGATGGCAGAATTAAATCGGCTGTTGGAATTGGAACCTTGCTGGAGGACGGTATAGGAGATACCATACGAGTATCACTTACCGAAGATCCGGAATTTGAAATTCCGGTTTGTCGCGATATTGTAAAACGTTACAGCAATGCTGTGACTGTTACGGGCGATTCACCACTTACTGCCGACCTCCCTGCTTTTCCTGTACCTCACTCACCGTACCAGTACAAACGACGCGAGACGATTGCAGTTAATCGTATTGGTGGACGTCATGTGCCGGCCGTAGTGGCAGACCTCAGTAAATCGGGTACCGTTACACCAGATATCTTACAACACGTTGGATATACTTATAGTAAAGTGCTGGATAAATGGCATATAAGCGACCAGGCCGCCGACTATATTCTTTACAACGGTAACGAGCTTTCTTTTACCTTACCCGGCACATTAAAAGTTATATTACCCGCCAACAATTGGACAAGTTGTTCCGATAAAGAAAAGTATTTTCCTCTGTTCTCATTGGAGGAGTATCTTCATGCTGAACTCCAAAACAAAAGCAGCGTAATGAATGTTGTGGCGCTGAACTGTTTTAGTGAAGGCGGATCAACACTGCCGGATAATCTGGATAGGTGGAGAGATGACGCTACTGTAGTATTTGTTTTAAGCAGTACGAACAAAAATGCAATGCAATCTGTACGCCGTATGTTTATGGAACTACTCCGGAAGGATATCCGTAATCCGGTAATTTTGCAAACGCGTAGCAATTGGGTAACACCCGATGAGCATCTCATACATTTTGCCACCGAAACCGGCGCTTTATTTTTGGATGGTTTTGGTGATGGCATTTTTTTAGAACTCACTGCAGACAGCTATGCCCACCTCTCTGATAAGTACGGACAACTTAATGCCAGTGGAAGAAATTATGTGAACAACAAGAGCCCGGAGCAGTTCATCAATAGCACCGCGTTTACAATATTGCAGGCAACCCGTACCCGAATTTCAAAAACAGAATATATTTCCTGCCCATCCTGCGGCAGAACACTCTTTGACTTGCAGGAAACTACGGCAAAAATACGGGCGGTAACAAATCACCTCAAAGGAGTTAAGATAGCCATTATGGGTTGCATCGTAAATGGCCCGGGTGAAATGGCCGATGCCGACTTTGGCTATGTGGGAAGTGGGCCGGGAAAAATTACATTGTATAAAGGGAAGGAAGTGGTGAAGCGTTCTGTTGACAGCAGCATTGCTGTTGAAGAACTCATTACATTGCTCAAAGAAAGCAATGTTTGGGTGGAACCGTGAAAAGTAGCGTTAAATAGCCTGCCCGTTGGGTGTTTACCTGTTTAGCCAAAGCAAGCCAAAATATTGTTTTCCCGGATTATCTTTACTTCATGAGCATGATCAGAAGGCAAAGCATTATTTCTTCCATAGTAATATATATAGGTTTTGCCGTAGGGATGCTCAATGTGTATTTTTTTACGCGGGAAGGGCTCTTTACACCGGCTCAATATGGTTTAACCAAACTGTTTATAGACATCGCAGTGATGATGGCGGCTCTTGCCGGACTTGCAATGCCGTCCTATATTTTTAAATTTCACCCTTATTACCAGCATCATCTTCCGGCCAATAAAAATGATATGGTCACCTGGGCATTGCTGATTGGCAGTGTTGGCTTTTTGCTGGTAATGCTGGCGGGTTGGTTTTTCAAAGATCTGGTAATCCGGAAATTCGGACGAAACTCTCCCGATCTGGTCACTTATTTTTATTGGATTTTTCCACTTGGTTTCGGCATTAACCTTTATACCATATTGGAGGCCTACACGTGGAGTATTCATCGCCCGGTACTCACTAATTTTTTAAAAGAGATTTTATGGCGGCTGCTTACTACTGTAATTATTGTGTTGTTCCTCTTTCAGATGATCAGCAGTTTCGGCGTCTTTATTAAATTGTATGCTTTAACGTACCCCGCAATAGTAGCTGTGCTGGTGGTATATTTGATTAGCACCAAACAAATTCAATTTACTTTCAGGAGAAGTAAGGTAACCCGCCGCTATATCTCCAGAATGATATCCCTTTGTTTATACGCCTATTCCGGAACACTGGTTTTTACACTATCCGGCATATTTGATTCTCTCGTTATTGCTGCAGTACTCGACGATGGACTGAGTAAAGCCGGTATATTTGGTTTGGCACAAATTATGACAAGTGTGATTCAGGCGCCGCAGCGGGGCGTGGTTGCGGCAGCTATTGCCCATTTGTCAAAGGCATGGAAGGAAAAGAATATGCCTATGCTGCAAAAAATATATCAGCGTTCATCCATCAATCTGCTCCTTTTTGCTGCGGGAATTTTCGTATTAATCGCATTGAATTATACGGAGGCAATTTATACGTTTGGATTGAAAGATGCTTATCTGGCAGGGTTCAGCGCCTTTGTATTATTAGGACTTACCCGTGTGGTAGACCTGGGTACCGGGCTAAATGCGCAAATCATTGGTACTTCCAATTACTGGCGCTTTGACCTGGTGAGCGGAGTGATTTTACTGGCGTTAATGATGCCCCTTACCTACCTGCTGGCAAAAAAGTTTGACATCCTTGGCCCGGCGGCCGCCAACCTGATTTCTGTAAGCATATATAATGTGATCCGAATTGCTTTTCTGTGGAAGAAGTTCAAACTTCAGCCATTTACTTCATCCAGCTTTTATATTTTGGTTATTGCTGTTTGTAGTTATGCGATCAGCTATTTCGCGTTCAGACAGGTGCATGGTTTTTCCGGAATAGTTTTAAGGAGCATGCTGTTTATCGTACTTTACGGAGGGAGTGTGTTTTATTTTAAGCTATCTCCCGACGTACAGCCGGTTTGGGAAAGTTTAAGGAAGCGAATAAGGTTATAAAGTGCTGTCTTCCTTACAAAAACTGATGCACAGGAAATCAACAATCATGGGAACATGCGTCAGGGAAACTGACGGAAAGCGGTATACCGCAGGAGTAGTTCGGCAAACACAAAACCAATGGCAAGTAACACCAGCGGATAGAATCGTTCGGTAAATCTCCGCTTGCTAATGATTTCAGTCTTGGTTTTTTCAAGCTGATCAATTTCCTGATAAATAGCTTCCAGTCCCTGATCTGCTTTAGCCCGAAAATATTTGCCCCCTGTTTCCTCCGCAATTGCTTTCAGCAGCTTCTCATCAATATTCACCTTCTCCTGCTGCATCATCACTTGCCCGCCGGGCCCCTCTACGGGTGTACTGGCATATCCTTCGGAACCCATACCAATCGTGTACACTTTTATTCCTAACGATTTGGCAATTTCTTTTGCCGTAACCGGATCAATTAATCCGCCATTGTTCTCTCCATCCGTCAGCAATATTACTA
>JADZFY010000128.1 GCA_020854215.1 Chitinophagaceae bacterium
AGCGGGTTGCCTTCCGGCGGCGGCTCCGATGATAAAACATCAACGCCGGCTCCCGCAATCCTTTTGCTGGTTAAAGCGTTGGCAAGATCGTGCTCATTGACCAGTGCGCCACGCGCTGTGTTAATAAGAAACGCAGAAGGCTTCATCTTCTCCAGCAACTGCCTGTTTACCATTTGCCGGTTGGAATCTGTGAGGGGGCAATGAAGACTGACAAAATCGGACTGTGCAAAACATTCTTCCACACTTAAAAAGCGTACGCCGGGCATATCATATTTTGCCGGATTTCGAACGGCAGCAATAATTTTCATACCAAAAGCATTTCCGATGGCAGCAACCGCAGCGCCAATTTGTCCAAGTCCGATTAGTCCGAGGGTTTTACCCTGCAATTCAAACAATCCCTCGTGACCGAAACAAAAATCCGGACTCTTCGACCATGCGCCGTTTTTCACTTCATCAGACCGGCGGTTCGTTTGATACGTTAGCTCTAAAATTAGTGCCCATGTTAATTGCGCCACCGAAGCTGTACTATAACCCGGCACATTGCATACGGGGATATTTCTGCCTGCCGCAGCACGAATATCAATATTATCAAAGCCTGTTGCCAATTCACCAATATAGCGGAGTGAGGGAAGCGTTTCTATCACATTAGCCGGTATTTTAGCTTTATTGGTGAGCAAAATTTCTGCTCCCGCTGCTCTTTCTGCCACATGCTCCGGTGCCGTTCTGTCGTAAACGCGTAAACTGCCGAATGCTTCCAGCGATGACCAGTTGAGGTCACCGGGATTGATGGAATAGCCGTCCAGTAAAACAATGTTCATCGTTGTATTTTTGTATATCTTAGTTTGTCCGAAGTTAAGAAGGAATAGCTTTACAGATACTACAATATGAAAAAAAACAAAAGCCGCTCCATTAAAATAATCTTTGGTGCTATATTGTTCGTGTTGGCGTTACCGATAGTTATCGGCAAAGGCTATCTATACAAAGCCATCGCTTTTAATTTTGCTGACATTGATGATTACACTATATTTTATAACCGAACCGTTACCGGCGGTCAACCGGCCCCATGGAAGCTTTCAGCCGACTACGGTAAAATTTCCGTTCCTGATTCGTTGATTCACTATTTGGAAAGTCTGCAATCAGTTGGCTTATTATTGATAAAGAACCGGGAAATTTTGGTTGAAAAATACTGGAAAGGATATAGTGATAGTTCTTTGTCTAACTCTTTCTCCATAGCTAAAAGTATCACCGGTTTACTCATTGGTGCCGCTATCCGTGAGGGTAAGATAGGTTCAGTAAATGATCCGGTATCCAAATATCTTCCGGAGTTTTCAGCCGGAGAAAAATCCAAATTAAAAATCGTTGATCTGCTCACCATGAGCAGCGGTAGCGATTGGAATGAGAGTTATGCTAATCCACTATCTGAAACGACAGAGTTGTATTACGGTACTGACGTGTACAGGACGGCAACGAAAGTTAATATTATAAAGGAACCGGGGACTTTGCACGTTTATAAAAGCGGAGACACACAATTGCTGGGACTTATTGTTGAAAAAGCCACAGGAAAATCATTGAGTGAATATGCTTCTGAAAAACTGTGGCGCCCTCTCGGTGCAGAACATGATGCCTTATGGAGTATTGATCAGCCCAATGGTAATGAAAAAGCCTATTGCTGTTTTAACAGCAATGCCCGTGACTTTGCCAGGATTGGTCAGCTTATGCTGGATAGTGGAAAGATCAATGGGCATGCCGTTATTGATAGCGCCTATTTCAGAAACTCGGTTACTGCATGTAAAATCCTGGATGAAAAGAATACCCCCTGCGATTATTATGGTTATCAATGGTGGATCGTTCCGGGAAGACCGGATATTTTTTATGCCCGTGGTATATTAGGCCAATACATTATTTGCCTGCCCCGTCGCAAAATGATTGTAGTCCGTTTGGGGGAGAAAAGAGATGAAAAAGTAAATGATGTTCCCAAAGAAGTTTTTGCATTAATCAACTGGGCCGAACAAATAAAATAAGACGGGCTTTTCAGGAATTCAAATTACTTTTATTTCTTAAGCTTCGATTTCAATTAATATGAGCAAAATAGTTTTTATTACCGGTGCTACGTCGGGGTTTGGCGAGGCTTGTGCCCTAAAGTTTGCGGAAGCAGGCTATAACACAATAATAACCGGAAGGAGAAAAGACAGGCTCCACGCACTAAAGCAAACACTTGAGGAAAAATTTAATGTACAGGTATTGCCGCTCGCTTTTGACGTAAGCAACAGGCAGGAAACTTTCAAATCCATCAATGAGATTCCAGACAACTGGCGGCATATCCATCTACTAATCAACAATGCGGGGCTCGCATTGGGCCGTGATTTTTTTGAAGAAGCCGACATAGATGAATGGGATACGATGCTCGACACGAATGTTAAAGGCCTGTTATATGTGTCAAAAGCAATCTTACCTTTTATGATCGCGCAAGGCAAGGGGCATATCATTAACCTCGGCTCTGTAGCAGCAAAGGAAGTTTATGAACGAGGTAATGTGTATTGCGCCAGCAAGTTTGCGGTGGAAGCCATCAGCAGAAGTATGCGGATAGATTTCCTTCGTCATCAAATTAAGGTAACCACCATTCATCCCGGCGCAGCAGAAACTGAATTTTCGCTGGTGCGGTTTAAAGGAAACGCTGCCCAGGCCGATGCCGTTTACCAGGGATTTAAACCTTTGACTGCAAACGATGTAGCAGAAGTTATTTATTATTGTACAACGGTACCAGACCATGTTTGTATTAACGATTTGGTGATTTGCCCGGTGCAACAGGCAAGTGCGATTTATTTCCACAAAGAATAATTTAGGCAAAATATTTGCGTTCAGTAAATGTGGCGAAAGGAAAAGTTCGCCATGAATTAATTCCTTTGGTATCGGAAAGCGATTTCCTTTTGAAGTGGAACCGTTTTATACGGACAAAATTAAAATGCATGAAAAAGTCGTTACTGTTCACAATATGTTCCTTGTCATTGTTTTGCAGCCTTCCTTCTTTCGGCCAGTCTGAGAAAGATAACACCATCCGGGTTAGCCCTTGTGACACCCGATCCATACAACAACAGGCAGACAGTGTAAAGCATCTTCTCGCCGATGGTGGTTTTTCCGTATTACGCGAAGCATCCATTACAATGGAAAGCGACAATGAAATTCCCATCATCGTACCCATGAAACAGGGTACTCGTTATCAGTTCGTATTTATCGGTGACGGGGAATCAAAGCGATATGAGGTAAGAATGTATGATTACCGCGAAAAGCAGGTTGTTTATCAGGAAAAAGATATGGACGGCACCCGGAGCAATATTATTCGTTACACGTATATACCCAGGATGACCGAATACCATATGATAAAACCCCTGCAAATCAATAGCAAACAAAAAAAGGATCTTTGCGGGTATGTAATGCTGTTTGGAGAAAATAAACATACCGGCAGTAAAAAAGCAAAGTAAAATTGGGACTTGGGGAGTCGTCCCTCCTTTTTTATTAAATCAAAATTTGTGTCCTATGTTTCTTGCGGTTTCTCCGCAGAGGTCTGCCCTTGTTCTACTTGTTCGTTAGCTGTTGACGATGCAGTCGGGGGGAGAATCAAAGTTTGAAATCAGCGCCTGCTCAATTACATTAAAAGCCGGTTTATTTGCAGTGAACGTAGAAGTCTGAATTACCCGCCCCTTATGAACGAATATTGGCGAATAAAATGTAACTAAAACCGCAGGGTATCATTATCAACTATTCGTTTTTTTGTTTTATTAGTCAGGATTTTTTTACCCGACTTTTCATTTATCCGGTATCCGGTTTGTTTGATAAGGATAGCATGTTCCTTATCATTGTACAAAAAATTTGTTTTAAACTCATAATACCCTTTTTGTCCTTTATCCCTGTTACCGCTGTTATTTTCTTGTGAGATCATGCTCAGCATCAATTCACCATCCTGATAAAACCTTGTAGCCACTGAACTCACGCCCATTCCTTCATAAGGATCATCTACCTTCAAAAGCTCATAACCATCGCCCAGGTTAATCATAGACAAGGTATAAGCCTTTGCTCCAAATGAGCCATGTGTGGCAAAGTTTCGTTTGAACTTATTTACATAAATGCTGTCATTTTCTATTGTGTACGAAAAGTATCCGAGGTTTACGCCACACACATGGCAGTTGTTGGCATTTACAAATTCATCCTCTTCATTTGTGACCATGGACGCTGTGCGGAAAATGGTATAATATATCTTTTCATTTTCCCGCTCGATAACCATCGTGGTATCAACAAAAGAATACAAAGCGCTTTTCTCGCCAAGCTGTCCGTTAAATTCATAAATATCACCGGGAGTGGCGGACCATTTCACTGCAGCAGGTTTTGCATTAAATTCTCCTGATAGCAAATTTTTGAGAATGTCGGTGGGCGTAAAAGATGTGGGATACGCTGATGGACATGCATGCAGACAGTACGACATCAATATAAACGCTATACTCAAAACCTTTTCCCTTACGTTTTTTTTGCAATAGGAAAATAACATTAAAGGTAAGGGTACCTCAATTTTGCCATAATGTGCGGTATTCATATCTGAGCTTTTATTTCACCGGCCTTTATTGTGACCTTTTTCGTCCAAACATCCTTACCATAAATCCAAGCAAAATAAATGTGAACATCTGACCAAACAATGCCCGGCCAAATAAACCGTCGTATTCTCCTTCGCTGCTTACCATCACCCAGTTGGGGATCGTTTCACTTCTTTTTTCCTTTGGCACATAGCGTACATAATACGATGTTGCTTTAAACTCCTCTACCGTGGGCAGAGGACATTTATCCGTGTACTCCCGGGCAAAGTTGTGTTCTGTACTATCCGCAACACCGTCGCGTATATAGGAAAGAACCAAATGGATACTGGCAACTGCTTTGCCAGACATCGGTTTTATTTCAACCGATTTTACCGAAGATTTTACTGCAATGCTGGCCTTTACATAGGCATCATCACGCAGGTATGATCGCACACCCAGCAGGCCGGGAATAATACCGATAATGATGAGCACAACGCCCAGGGCTTTCATTGTTTGTTTTGAAACTTATGGGTGCGTAAACGTATAAATTTTTTTGTTCTGTAACCTTTTGGTTAATGTTTCCTGATTGCATAATACAATCCGACACCAGTAGCCATCGCAGCCACCAAAATACTACCTGTAACCCCTAATGTGTCGGCAACGGACATCAGTATTTCATAATACCAGATCTGTGTACCTGGCGGATCAATTGACGTACCCTTATCAATATCATAAGCAAAAGCCACCAGCAAAGCGGAAAAAATCGCGATCGCAATTGCATAAAGCCAGCATTTTAGTTTTTGCATAATGGGATAAATATGGCAGAATGCCAACAGTAGCCTTACTATCTAATGGCATCATATACCAATTCTATTTTGTCTCTGTATTCTTCCCGTCTGCGTTGCACCTCGTTAATAAATGTTTCCATCTTTTCTTTTAGCATTAATAACTGCTCCTGTGTAAGATTTTGGATTGGGGATATCTTATTTACATCAGTTAACAGGTAGGCGTAATAAGCAGTGCTGTCTGCGTTTATTAACCATCCCAGCCTTCTGTTTTCAGAATCTGGCAGTGTATACAAAACTTGTCCGCCTGCGTAATACCTCACATCTCCAACCGTTTGATTATTGTCAAATATCTTCTCCACTTTAAGTCCTGTTTTATAAACTTTTAACTGGTAATAGGTAGCTGTTCCTTCTTTCCCTGAATAGAAACCATGCGTGGTATCTCCATCTGAATAAGCATTCATTCCATATACTAACGATGGAGTGCTATTGAATTCTCCCAATATTTCCATTCCATCCACCTTCATTAATCCCCGATAATAACTGCCATTCAGGAAAGTTCCCTTGAAATTTAAACCACTTCGGATAAGTGTTCCTTTTATCAATTCACCATTAAAACTGGTGCCTGTAAATACAATGCCGCTATTCCATTTTATTTCTACTTGCCCGTTTGGCTCACCTGCCAGAAAATCGCCGGTATAGGTTGCTTTCTCACTAATCATCACGCCTTTGCCATGCGGCTTTCCATATTTTGTATTGCCCTTATAGGTAAATCCGTAAGGAGATGTAAGATTTTCAATGCAATCGTTTTGACAGTCTCCTTTTACACCACCGCTCCAACTATAATCAGCAGCATTTTTACTCAGCAGCATTGTTCTATATTCCTGAGGAGAATTACCAAAAAAACGAGAGGCTTCATAAGCATTCAGACCTCCCTCTAAAGCCGCCTTCACGAGCGCTGCATGGTTTTCCGGTGTTCTTTGTAAATTTCTGCTTTTTATCAAATCGTCAACACGCTTCATTTTCGTTTCAAAAGAAATTATTCTTGCTTCCTGTCTGGCGCCTGCTGCGGCTTGTTGTTCTAACCGACGTTTATTTACATTGATAGCAGGATAGGCACTGTAATTACCGCTTACGGAGCTTGTACCCGACGATGACGATGAAGAGTTGTTTCCGCCAGCCGTGTTATTATCTGCATATTTTGTTTCAATCTTATAAGTATATTGTCGTTCTGCTACACTAAATGCATTTTTTGTTGCAGCAGAAAGACGATTATAATCTGCTGATTGATTTTGAGCTGTTACAACTGTTACGCTTAATAAAAGCAAAAGATGTAGTACGTATTCTTTTAAATTTTTCATTGACTAATACTGTTAAAAAATGAGATAAACTTTTTTTCAAACGTTATTTAGGAGCAATAACCTGCATGTGGTACATGGTCTGAAAGCTAAAATCATTGGGTTTGCCATCCGGAATATCCTCCCGGTTGATGAGTGCCACATGGAGCTTTCCGTTAAACCACTTTACCCCCTGAATTTGTGTATTGGAATGTAGATCCTGCTCTTTTAGTATGACTTCATTCCCTCCGTTAGCTGCATATTTTCGGATGCTGTAGGTGGCATTCATGTTTTCATTGCGCATTTCTACTACATACAGGTTGTCGGCGTCGTCAACCTCTAGTAACGAGGCATTGTCTAAAATCACCATAGCCGCATTAACAGGGGGAACAACATATTCCGGCGTCTGGACGGACTGTACGGTAAGATTGCTTAGGTTCACTTTGACCACTCCGTATCGGGAGTTTGAGGTGTGGCTATGGAAAATCACGAATACGTTATCGCCATATTTAGCAGCCTGTATCACAATACCATAATCGCCGGGAACAGACTTAAGGGTGTTCATCGGGTAGTGAACCGTTTTGATTGAGGGAATTTGAGGATCCTGCACCACCATGCGGTTCTCGGATTCCATCATGATGGTCATACCATTGGCACTGGTAAGTCGCGTAAAGGCAATCGCATAGGTTTTGCCATTGTGCCGGAGGCTGATGAAATTATTACCCCAAAAGGTATTGTTCTTCCATTTTTGAGTAGCATACTGATAATGTGTGACATAGTTACTGCCCATCGTTTCGGAACTATTCAGGAACCCGTCTTCCGAGGGCTGGATGCGAACAAGTTTGGTTTGTCCTTCGGGATTTTGAGTCAAATCCACCATCTGATCATTTTTAAAGACATAAATCCAGTTTGCAACCTCAGCCATATTAATTTTCCATACATCATTACCAGCAAAGCCCTTGATGTCACCTCCATAAGACGGCGCTTTTAAATCTTTATTGATAAACACCTCCCCCCGGGTATTTAGTATCATCTCACTATGATCACTGACATTGACACTGGTATAGTGCCAGGTGTACCATCGAAGCTCATCCGGCTTTTGAGTAGTGAAAGACATGGTACCCCTACCTCCGCCGTGTACTCCCTCCGACTTCAAGAGGTTTTGTTTGGCAAGTACTTTCCATTGACTGCTTTTTATTAAGGTGAGTTCTTTCGGGCTGTCTGGCGATGACGCCACATCATCACCATTCTTTTCTTTTTTGCAGGATGAGAATAAAGCAGCCGCTGTAAGCAGACAAATCGGGAGTATGAGTTTTTTCTTCATGTGAGCGTTTTGGGAACTTATTGTCTGATAGAACCACGGCCAAAGCAACTTCCGCAGATGATGGGCCAGGTATCGTGGGAAGTGCCTTTGAAATAATAATTGCCGTCGCGTTTTTCGTACACGTTCACCTGATTGGCTTTGGTCTCGGCTGTACGACCTAACATACCGGTGCCATTACAGTCTTTACAAGTTACCAGTGAGACCCCTTTAACAGGATGATCTCTGAACCATTGACGCTGGGCTTCTTCCAACCGAAGGCGTTCCTGATTTTCCTCATTCCTTTTTTGCCGCCATAGTGCATAATCTTTTTTCTCTGACTCGACATTTGGATTGATAAAGTAATGAACCAGTTTATTGTCAGAAATCAGACAAACTGCCGCATCTGCAAATCCCAGGCCCATTATACACAGTTGGCTGTTGGACCGTTGCAGCGGAATACTGACAGGCTGCATAAATTGTCCGCTCAGATAATAAGCATAACCAACTTTGCCTAAATCATGCCGGGTGCGTAAATGATACGCCTTTATATTTCCGCCTTCGTCTATCTTCAAAATGCTGGTTTCGGGGTCGTAACTTCCATAAACATTCCCGTTCGCATGTCGGGCATCATGATCGAACTTCATTGCCTCGCCGGTAAATAAATTAATAACACGGCCATCACGGTCGAACACATATTGCCCGTCTTTTGTAATGAAATAATATCCTATTCCAAGATTGCTGAACACTGTACGGTGGTGGACTTCCCTGCGCGGATCTTTCTTATCTTTATTGCTGTAGGTGGAAGCCAGCCCCACCTTCTTTCCATCCTGATGGACAAAGAATAATTTCTCTTTTTTCTTCAGGTATTCGAGAGCTATGCCTGTGTTTTTCAGTGATTTTACCTCATTTTTATAGGGATCTATTTTTATCGCATACAATTTTTGCTCCCCTTCGTACATGGTAAATTCACGCTCGTTTTCTTTGAAGTTATAATTAGGACGCGGATAGGCTTTGGTATGCTCGGTGTAAATCTTATACGCCTCAGCGCCAATCGCCTTCAGCTTTCCGGTTTTTAGTTCAAAAAGAAGACTTGGATTGTGCATTCGCTCCAATAAAAAATACTCTTCATCATCCGTAAGAAGGTACCTGTCGTTACCCACCATGGAGATCAGACCGGGCGGCGTGGGCAAATCTATCCGTATATACTGACTCCATACAGGGGTTTGTAAAATCAGAAAATAGACAATAAACGATAAAATTCGGAAGTCAACCCCTTTTAAGAACTTAAAAATCTGTTTCATAATTTATTGAATTGGCATTTATTGCCAGAGCTTTTAGAGATTAGGATAGTTGAATTTGAAAAGGATGAGATCTTTTGTTTTGTTTAATAGCCATAAAATAAATGATTATCGCGTGTTATTAGCTTTGCGTATTTTAAAGGAAATCATTATTTACAGATTTTTAATTTCCAAATCAAACGTGCCTTCGGTTACTTTTTTGACACTGCCGGAATTAAAAGACCCATCGCTGTTCTTAGCTACTGCATCAAAAGAAAATGTGCCCTTGATATGTGTTCCGGTGTTAGACGAAATGATTATTTTGCCGGCTTTTACATGCTCCCATTTCGTAAACCACTGGTCGTATCCGTTGCCGTTCCATTTGTTATACTCGGCACTAGCCAGATATTCCAGATTGGTAACGTGTATAGGATCAAAATCGTAAGTACCAGGCTTCCAATCAGCAGCAGTAGTTACTTTTCCGCCAAAAGGCATCAATGTTAGCGTAATAGTTTCTTTCCTGTCATCGGGCTGTCCGATAATCTGGAGCATCTTGGTTGAGCTAACAAATTTTGCAGTTGTAAATTCAATATGAGCTTTCGGAAAGGCCTGATTATCTGCTTTCGCTGCAAAAAAGGACGAAGCAGGATCATTGGGAGCGGTAGGTTGCGTTCCATCATCTTTAGAACAAGATGAGCAGATCACCAAGGTCGCAAAAAAAGCAGCTTTCATAAATTGGATTGTTTTCATAATTTTCAAAGATTTAGTTATTTATTACAAAAATCAATCAAACTGCCGAGCTGTACAATGGGCTGAACAGCCCATTTATCCGAATTGAAATATGCAAGTGAGCAACCCGCACCCATGGGGTGAAAAGGCAAAACATCTACTGACTTTTCTTTTTTAATTGTATTACAAAATCAATCCGCTGCGTTTGCCTTTAGCCACTGCATCCACCCTGTTTTGCGCCTGCAACTTCCGGTAAATGTTTTCAATATGTCGTTTAACCGTAAAAGAAGATATATATAATTTCTCTGCAATGCGCTTGTTGGTATAGCCTGCACTCAGCCACTCCAGTACATCTATTTCACGAGATGAAAGTTCGGGAGCTTTGTCTTTCCGGACTGATGGAGAATGAGTAGAACTCTTTAATGCCTGTAATGCTTTTGCTGCAATAGCAGGCGACATTACTGCGCCGCCACTGAGCGTATCTGTTATTGTTTCATACACTTTTTCTGCCCTGGTTTCTTTCAGTATATAGCTATCAGCTCCGGCTTTAATAGCACTAAAAATATAATCGTCATCATCATAAATGGTTATCATCACTATTTTTATCTGCGGGTATATTTTTCTAATTTTTTCGGCGGCTTCAATACCGTTCATTTCCGGCATTTCAATATCCATCAATATCAAATCAATGTCGCTGTTTTGTGCTAATGAATCCAATAGTTTTAAACCGTTTTGTGCTTTGTGTATAATGGCAATATCATCGTAAGCCGAAAGTTTCTCTTCTATGGCTTTCAATGAAAAGTGATTATCTTCTGCCAACGCTATTTTTCTCATTTTACAATACAATTTGAATGGTGTAGGTGGTACCTTTACCTGCATCTGTTTCCAAATGGATATTTCCGTTTACGGCTTCAATTCGGGTTTTTATATTTTGCAAACCATACGATTTGTGTTTTTCTTTTTCGTAATCAAACCCTTTCCCATCGTCGGAAATTTTGATAATTAAATTGTTTGCTGGTTGTTGTACATCAATCTTGATTTCAGAAGCATCTGCATATTTTAGGGCATTGTTTATGATTTCCTGCACCGCTCTAAACAGGTTAACCGCTTGTTTGGAATTAAGGTTAAAATTGTCCGAAACATCGAAGTTGAAATTGAATTTCACATCTTCTTTGGCTTCGGAAGCATTTTTGATAAAGTTGAGAATTTTGGTTTTCAGGTCGTTAAGATGAATTTCTTTTGAGTTGAGTACCCAAAGTGTATTTTTGAGTTCGGCAATGGAGTTCTCAGAAAAATCGGATAGGGTATTGATTTTGCTGTTTACCACCTCGTCTAATTTTTCTGATGAATTCTTAAGTCCGTCCAAAATGGAGTTGATAAGTGTAAGCTGAGCACCCAAACTGTCGTGCAAATCTCTTGAAATTTCCAATCGCTGCTCTTGTATTTTAGAATGTGTTTGCTCTTTCAATAATTCGTTTTCAAAAGAAAGTTGCTGTTGTTTGTGTCGGGTTTTTGCCTTGAAATTTCTGAAAATAACCAAACCTAAAACGACACTTCCTCCTAATAAAATCAGCCATATATTTTTTTGCTTGGAAATGAGTTTGGTTTCTACAATTTCTATTTCTTTCTTTTCGGTTTCGTAAATGATATTATAGGCGGCAAAGGCATTTTCACTCTTTTCGTTCAGGTATTTTTTGTATTGCTTATTATATATTTCCTGTGTTTCTAACGCCTTTTGATAATTGCCCTGCGCTTTGTATAATTGTGTTAGTGAAGCGTATGATTTCAGCGAATTGTTAAGTTGCTTACTTTCGGTAGATATATGAATGGCACTATCTAAATAAATTTTTGCTGTGGTAAATTTTTTCTCTGCTGTTTCCACTTCTGCAAGATTAATATAGGTGTCTGCAATCCAATTTGGATTATTGAGTTTTTTGTCAATGTTGAGATTTTGGTTAAAATAAAATTTTGCTTTGTCATAATCTTTCAAAAAGTAGAGATAACACCTTGCCAAATTATCCTGAAAAGTGATTTTTGCAGCTTCATTATTTGCTTCTTCTGATAGTTGTATTCCTTTAATATCCAAATCCATCGCCTTTTCGTAGTTGCCGTTTTGTGCTTCTATGTTTGCCAAAGTATGTAAGGCAATCAAGTAAGGTCTTCCGGTTGGTTTATTTTCCAATAATGTAAAAACATCTTGTATAGTTTGTTTGGCTTTAGTGGTATCGTTTTTTTCGTAATGAAGTTGTGCCAATGAAGCATAAGTTCCTGCAAGACGATCGGTATCCTTATATTTTTCATTGTAGGCAATAGATTGTTGAAAAAAATTTAAAGCATCCGGGAAATTACCTAAGTGTTTGTGAGAAATGCCCAGCCCTACATAAGCATAATCAGACACTGCATTTGTTGTGTCAATCTTCTCTAATGCATTGTTGTAATATAGTTTTGCCAAATCAAAAGAGCCATTTTTACGGTAAAAGATTGCCCTGATAATGTCTTTTTTTGAAAGAAAGAATTTGTTTTCTGTGTTTAGTGAATCCAATTGTTGAAACATTACTTTTAAACTGTCCATTGGCAGGTTGTCATTCGTTACTATTTGTTCAAAAGTGTAGTTTATCCTTGCTTCTGCATTAGTTGTTGGTACATTTTCTAAATTAATTTTTTTCTTGTCTTTGCAGGAAAAACAAAAGAGCGTAACGACAATGAAAAACAGACAAAAAGGTTTCATAAAAACAATACAAATAATTCTGCAAGTCTAAGAATTATTTACGTGTGTTGTTGGGCGATATGGTGAATTAAACTTGTCCAGTTTAAAAGCCCGCCATAAAATCCAATTTCATTGTAATTAATTGTTTCTATTTTCCTGTCTGGAAATATCATTCCGAACTTGTCGTAAACTTCCTGGTCTTTGCTTTTTTCTGTTTCAAATATTGGGACTACAATCAGGTTATCAACTTCCCAATAGTTCATATAGCAACCAATCGCATGGTAAGTAAAGTTGGAAGTGCCAGAAAAAGTAAAACGCAACAAACGGAAATGTTCAGGAATAGAACAAAGGGTTCTTTATAGCGCATAGGTGAAACCGGTAAATAAGAACAAAAGTTTGGGTCAATCAGAAATACAGAACATTGGGTAACAATAATACAGGAAAATTAGCAACAAGGGATACAATTTGCCTTTGACCGGTATCCACTTTTTGCCAGCTTATGGTATAGTCAAAAACTCCGGAGAAGGCAGAAAAGCGTACCTGTCTGCCGCCCTGATGGGATGTTAAAACATTCAATCCATTCAGTTAGGCGAAAAAAAACCAATCTGCATGAAAACCCGTTATAGCGTACGTCTTCCCCATGGGATAATGACTGGCCCGGGACTATTACAGACCCGCATTTTCAACCATAACTATTGTTCACCGTATTTACCCCCGTGCACTTTTTTTCCTGGCTTTCTGAACCGGTTGCTGTGGTTTGGGAGCAGTTTCCTTTTCAACGGACAACGTGCCAGCTAATTTAACTGCCTGATAAACATTCACTATACCGCCTGAAGTGCAAAGTTCTTTTACACTCACTTCATCACTTGTTCCGGGTTTTTGAGCCAAAATATCAGGAGTAACCACAGACTTTTCAATAACCGATTTAATTTGCAGGGCAGTAAGTTCAGGAAAATAAGACATCAAAAGAGCGGCCTCACCCGCAACAACCGGGCTTGCCATACTGGTTCCCTGCAAATTTCCATATTGATTACCGCCAGGTAAAGTAGAGTAAATTTTTACCCCCGGGGCAAATACATCAACTTCCTTTTGTCCGTAATTAGAAAACGATCCTACAATACCTCCGGCAGCGGGATCACCACTTGCGCCCACCGTGATCCAGTTATTCGCCCGGGCTGAAGTATCACCCGCAAAGATCGGGTTGGGGAAATTATCATTGACGTCAATATCTTTTGCGTCATTACCAGCAGCATGCACCAGCAAAACACCTTTGGATGCAGCATATTTCACGGCATCATCCACCCACCGCTTTTGGGGTGAGACGCTTTTACCAAAACTCATGTTTATCACCTTCGCGCCATTATCCACAGCGTACCGGATAGCATTTGCTATATCTTTATCGTGTTCGTCTCCATCAGGAACGGCCCTTACCGTCATAATACGAACATTGTCAGCTATACCGTCAATTCCCAACTGATTATTTCGGGCGGCAGCAATAATGCCCGAAACGTGTGTTCCATGCATAGGAGTACCCGCCATCACATCATTGTTACCATAATACCGGTCGTTGATATCGTCATAATTATCCTGAACAATTTCACCACGATAGTCTTTCGGTTCTGTTTGAACTGCGTCTGCTTTAGATTTCTCACCAGTATAGAACTCATCAGTCATCTTTATCAGCCTGGTATTTGTCATTTCGCTTGCCTGGAAACCCAGAAATAAAGCCATGAGAGTACTCTTTGCCTGGCTTTCAACAGAAGACGCTGGCTTAAATCGCTGCAAATCATCGCCTTTGTATTCCTTCATTTTTAAACTACTCTGCAAAACACTGTCAGCCCATGGCATTTTCTCAACAATGTTTTTTAAGAACATCACATTGAGAGAAGCTTCCCGGGCATCTCCTTCAATCAGGTTCTTTACCTTTTTATACATTTCAATTTCTTCTAATGCCTCACCGGTAGCGTTAGCTTCGTCGGGAATGTTATCGCCGAACTTTTTTTTCAATTTATAATAAACCCGTGCCGCTTCATAGGAGTCCTTATTTACATTTCGACCATCTTTGCCGCCTAAAAAATTCCAGCCATACACGTCGTCAACATACCCGTTTTTATCATCGTCTATACCGTTACCGGGAATTTCTCCGGGGTTGCGCCACAACACAGGTTTAAGGTCTTCATGAGTGGTATCAATACCAGAATCTATTACAGCAACAATTACCGGAACACTTTTCCTTCCTTTTAGCAGGTCATTATAGGTCTTTTCTACATCAATTCCGTAATACCCGTCTTTCTGAAGGTCAAGCATATGCCAACCTTTTGGAACTTCTTTTACTGCAGTTTGCGTAAACGCTGAGCCACACATCAACACCCCCGAAAGGAGGAGCAAGCACGTTTTTTTCATGTATTATAATTTGATGAACAAAATTGGACAAAAAAAATTAATAAACCGCTGAGTATAATGCAATTTCAAACAAATCAGACGAAAAAAAAATGTCAGGGTTGTTTTACCCTGACATTTTACATGATCGTTAACGAATCAGTATTTTAATTTAAGCTCCACTCCACCAATCAGAGGATTCGCCGCTGCTTTTTCAGATACGTTTATCTGCGAATGATTTACTCCAAGATCAGTTAAATACCTAATCACATTATTCACTTCTTTTTGCGATTGACTATCTGAAGATTTAAACAATTCAATACTGGCAACTGACCCATTGAGCACCATGTCAGCCAATTTCAACACGCTGTTGAAATCATTCGTAGACAGTACGTCACTTTTTTCTTCAAATTGAACCACAGTTAGTAATGACCGGGTATCTATTGCCGTGTTATCTCTGGCCGGAATTTGATATGTGGTGCTGATCAGGTTTTCAGAAGGGCAACCACTACCGTCTGCGCTTCCGGCTTCAAATGGACAACGGTCATCTTCATCATTAATCCCATCCGCATCACTATCCGGAACAGGACAGCCCTCAAATCTTGCCACACCAGCAACTGAAGGACATTTATCTTCAAAATCAAACATCTCATCATTGTCGGAATCAGCAAACTTCAAGCCGTCTTCGGTTGATTCATCCTTCACCTCAACATTTTCCATCGTACTCAGTGAGTTAGCAGAGGAAGATACGGTAAGAGTAGCAAGGGACAAATTCAAATTCTGGTCATCCGCTTCCCATTCTGTTTGTTCAGGTGCCAAAGCATTTTCTTCGGAAAAAGGACTCGGCGTACTGATTTCTAAGGCAATATCGCTGGTTGTCTGTGAATGATCTTCTTGTATTGCGCTTGCAGTATTAATTTTTGCTAACGCGTAGTATGAAATACTGTTTGCTTCTGTTGTTTGTGCAGCAGCTATTTCAAATTTTTCCGGATTGCTCTCCGAAATTTGACGCATTTCCATGCTACTGTTTTCATCCTGAAGAACGGGAGCAACTTTTTTGTTATTATGGGTGCCACTAAAATCTGAGATAAAGGTATTGCCCAGGTTAATTACATCTCTATCTACCAGGGATTGCGCACTGTAATCATAGAGAATCAGCGCTGACAGGAGTACCACATCTATCTTTCTCATAAAAATCATTTTTTTGTTTACAAAGGGCGGATAGGATTTCAGGTATAAAACGAAAAAACACTTAGTGGGATTGTTAAACTACTTAGTTATTCATCGGGGATATTGATTAGCTCATCGAAAGAAACCTGGTGCGATGTGCTTAAAAGTAGAAAGGCTAAACGTTGAAAGTGATATTGGTGTTAAACGAGAAGCCTTAAACAGGCATCAGAGGAGTGATTGGACGATTCAAAACTAAAACAAGTTTTTCGCTAATGCAACGGCTATTAAAAGATATTAACTCATGGTAAATCATTACCTGTAAAACCTAAACAGCCATCTTCTCACGGAGAAAAGATGGCTGCCTGTTATTGTTTACCCCTGAATCTTAGTACTTAACTTTAAAGGCAACACGCCTGTTTTTTGCCCTTCCCGCCTCGGTATCATTGCTGGCAATGGGACGTTCAGAACCAAACCCGGCCGAAGTTAAACGTTCAGCATTTATCCCCTGCTTCACCAGGTAGGCTTTGATTGCCAACGCTCTACGACCAGACAGCACCTGGTTGAGACGAACAGAACCTGTATTGTCAGTATGTCCCTCAATTTCTAACTTTAATTCAGCATCACTCCGAAGTATTTCCGCCAATTTATCCAGGGCGCCGAAGGAAGATGCCTTAATATTATCACTGTTAACATCAAATAATACACTTCGGGCTGCCTTGTTGATGTCGTCCAGCATATCTTTTCCTATTCCCGGACAGCCGTTATTGTCTTTACTTCCGGCTTTCAGAGGGCACTTATCTGTATCATCATCTATGCCATCACCATCGGTATCCGGCGCCGGGCAACCATTATACCTGGCTTTTCCGGAAATACCCGGGCAGTTATCTTTATCGTCTGAAATTCCGTCTTTATCCGAATCAGGAACCGGGCAACCCTTATATGCAGCAGTACCAGGCACATCCGGACAATCATCTTCACTATCAGCAATACCGTCTTTATCCTTGTCAGGTGCCGGACACCCCAGCAGACTATTTGTGCCTGTTAAATCAGGGCATTTATCTTCATTATCCGGTGTACCGTCTCCATCCCTGTCCGGGCAACCATTGGTTGCTGCGGTTCCCATTTCACCCGCGCATTTATCCGCCTTATCCGGAACACCATCGCCATCCGTATCTCTTTCGCTTGCTTTTACTCTTGCGGACTTTGAAGGCGTGAGCCAAATTACGACCGTTCCTCCCCATACCTGGTGCTTAAAGGATCCTTCATAACCAGCATTATAAAAGTTGGATAAACTTCTGCTGTAATTGGCAGTTATCATCACCCGATCATTAAAATCAAATCCTGCGAGTGCGTTCACTCCCCAGTTCAGCTTCTGATATTTATTCACTGCGTCACCCGTTGCCATTTTATCACCAAAAGTTTCCCGTTCGCCCGACGCATTTATTATTTCGTATTTGGTTTTACCGTTTAACTGAAAAGCTACATAAGGGCCTCCTCCCAATACAAATCTTACCTTTTGTGATAACGGAAACCGGTAAACAAGATTTACCGGTAACTCCAGATAATTAACTTTCCAGGATGCATTAATTGTGGAAGTATCATTGTTGAAAGATTGGGTAGAGTCGAAGGACTTCGAAAATTTTCTTCCTTTATTTGTGTATAACAGGGCTGGTTGCAAAGCCCAATTTGAATTCTTCGTTAGATTAATTTCTGAAAAAATGCCTGCGTGAAAGCCGCCGAGCGGCGTGAAATGTCCTTTGTATTCCTGGTCCCAATTCTGGATTTGGTTATTTTCTATAACTCTCGTGTTATGAGGGCCCCCTCCTGCACCCCATTTAAATTGGGCGAACACCACATTAAAAAACAATGTATTAAGGGCAAACAGGATGTATACTTTTTTCATACAAACGGGTTATTTCCAAAGGATGAATTGATTGGATGAAAATAATAACGTCTATTCCCCCCATAATATTATTGGAACTCAGATGGTTCTGTTAGTACGAATACAATATAAAAACCCCGAATACATCCCGTTGATATTTAAAATAGAACTACGTGTAATGCTAAACCCTATAAAAACTATCTTTTGGCCACCGGAGTTACCGGTGAGCCAATAAAGCTATTGCTACAAAAGAATGCACTATTTACAAAAAAAAGATATTCACGTTTCACGGGAAACATGTTAACAACTTGCTCATTTAGAATAACTTTTTGAAAAAGTTTAAATATTGAATACGATCCCCTGGGCTAATGGAAGATTGTCCGACCAATTGATGGTATTGGTTTGTCTGCGCATATAGTTTCTCCATGCATCACTGCCACTCTCCCTACCACCACCTGTTTCTTTTTCGCCACCAAAAGCACCCCCAATTTCTGCACCGCTGGTTCCAATATTTACATTTGCAATCCCACAATCGCTTCCCGAGGCTGACAGGAAACGCTCAGCTTCTCTCAAATTCAATGTCATAATTGACGACGACAACCCCTGAGGAACACTATTCTGCATGGCAATAGCTTCTTCAATGTTCCGGTATTTCATAATATACAGGATAGGGGCAAAAGTTTCCTGGTGCACAATGGCAAACTCCGGCAAAACTTCTGCAACACACGGCTTAACATAGCAGCCACTCTTAAACTCCTCTCCTTCCAAAACGCCTCCATCCACCACAAAATGTCCGCCCTGGAGTTTACACGCAATAATCGCCCGGCTGTATTGATCAACCGCTTCTGTATCAATAAGTGGCCCAACATGATTTTTCTCATCCAGCGGATTTCCAATTTTTAATTGGTTGTAAGCACCAACGAGTTTGCTTTTAAATTTCTCGTACACCGATTCATGTATTATCAGCCGCCGGGTGGTAGTGCATCGCTGCCCTGCAGTGCCTACGGCACCAAACACACTGGCAATAACTGCCATATCCAAATCGGCATCTTTGGAGATAATAATTGCATTATTTCCACCCAGTTCGAGAATCGTTTTTCCGAGGCGGGTTGCAACAGCAGAAGCCACCGATTTTCCCATGCGGGTGGAACCTGTTGCTGATATGAGAGGAATCCTGGGATCATTTGCCATTTTTTCACCAACGGACCTGTCTCCAATCAGCAAACACAATACCCCTTCCGGTACACCATTTTTCATCAATACTTCCGAAATTATATTTTGACAGGCAATAGCGCATAGCGGCACTTTTTCGGACGGTTTCCAAATACAGGTATTCCCGCAAACCAATGCAATCATAGCATTCCAACTCCATACCGCAACCGGAAAATTAAAAGCAGAGATAATACCTGTCACGCCTAAAGGATGCCATTGTTCGTACATCCGGTGACCTGGCCGCTCACTTTGAGTTGTCAAGCCATACAATTGACGCGAAAGACCAACAGCAAAATCGCATATATCTATCATCTCCTGTACTTCACCCATCCCCTCCTGCAGGCTCTTACCCATCTCATAGGAAACCAATTTTCCAAGAGATGCTTTGTACTCGCGCAATTTATTACCAATTTGCCGTACCACTTCACCTCTCCTGGGAGCAGTCCAGTTTCTCCATTCCAGGAATGCTTCATCGGCTTTCCTCACAACTGTTTCAAAACCATTGTCATCCGAGAGGTAGGTTTTTGCAATCAGCATTCCGTCAACCGGAGAAAAGGACGAAAGGAGCTCACCTGAGGAACCTATATAATTTTGTCCGGTTGACACCCCCTGATTAACGGATCTGATCCTTAACTTTTCAATAAAATTATCCATGGTATTGTATTATGCGTAATTGATTACCTGCAGCTCCGGAACCAGCAATCTGGCGGGCGGATGCGGTTGATTGTATAACGCGTTTCGCTGCTTTACAAAGCTATTAAAAGATGAACAGATTAGGATACCCCGTCAAACTTCTGATACTGTTAATGCAAGTTCCTATACAGACAGGAACTG
>JADZFY010000129.1 GCA_020854215.1 Chitinophagaceae bacterium
CTTTACCCCAAAGCTATTTTCATTGGATCATTTACTCAATTGATTTTACTCCCGGTGTTAGGGTTCGCCATTGCAGCCCTGCTATTGAAAGATAGTCCTGAACTGGCCATAGGGCTTATCATTTTAGCCATGTGCCCTGGTGGACCTACCTCTAATCTTCTTACGCATTTGGCTAACGGAGATACGGCACTTTGTATTTCTCTAACAGCCATTTCGAGTATCGTCAAAATATTCACTATTCCCATTATGGTAAATATTGCCATCCTCCACTACATGGGGGTTACATCCGAATTTCACCTGGATGTGCTCAGTTCTATCATAAAAATCGTAACCATCACCATTGTTCCTGCTGCCATAGGTATGCTGGTAAAAGCATGGGCGGAAGGGTTTGCCCAAAGAGCCCAAAAACCGGTAAAAATTATGTCGGCAGTGTTTTTGGTGCTGGTTATCATTGCAGCCATTTACCAGGAACGGGGAACCATTGTTCAATCGATGATCATTGCCGGGCCCGCATCGCTGTTGCTCAATATTTCGGGTATGCTGCTGGGTTATTATATTCCCCGGTTTTTTAAACTGCCTTTAGCCCAGCAAATTACCATCAGCATAGAAACCAGTATACAAAACGGCACGCTGGCTATTGCCATTGCCAGCAGTCCGCTCATGCTGGGCAACGCCACTATGGCCATACCGGCGGTAGTTTACAGCCTGATCATGTTTGTAACGGCAGGAGTGTTTATTTCTTTGATTAACCGGATGCGCCCAAAACCAGCAATGGCATAGAGGCGAAATAATTACCGGGGTTTAACTGGCTGCCAAAAATTAGCAGGAAAGGTATTGTTTCCAAAAGTAGAAACGGGAAAAAGAACAATTACTTGTTGCTCACTATCGTAACCGTTCTAATGTAACGATTGACAATCCGAGTAATATTTCAACCACCGTTACTATATTAAAATAAGCTCCGGCAGAACCTAATTTGTATCGTGAATACAAACGACCCAGGCCAGAGAACCCTACCATTATTCCGAGAAAATAGGGAGTATCTCCTATGCTTTCCACATTTAACGCAGCATAGGTAAAAAGGAACCCTCCACCCAGGTATATACCACCTAAAAAACGAAACAAATTGTCCAATATTAATTGCGGTGGTGTTTCTTTTGGCAAGAAACCCATCGCACCTTTGAGCACTACGTTTATTCCACCTAAAAAACAAATAAGCGCAACCACCCCAAATACGATACTGAGAGCTAAAGTCATAAATCTTCACTTTTTAATATTTATGCAATATTTATATATTGTTGAATCCCATTCACAATAACACATAGTATTCAACTTTTTATAGAATTCCCCACAGCAGCCGCAGGCTTACGATAGCCAGGCAAATGGCGAGCGCCTTAACAATCATCCTTCCTTTTATTTTGTGGGACAGCCATGCACCCAATTGAGCACCGATAACTACGCCCACACAAAGCCACAACACCATTCTAAAAACATAGGGATCATTGTAGTTGCCCTGTAACCCGTGCACAATCACACTAACGGTGGCCATAACCGCAAGAATAAAATGAGACGTGGCCGTTGCAATATGCACCGGAAATCGTAGCCAATGTACCAATGCGGGCACATGAATGATTCCTCCGCCAATACCCAATAACGGAGACAGATAGCCCACTATCGCACTAATGGCAGCACCCGCGTAGGCGTTATACGAATATTTATACGTAGTGTTTTCCTTGTCTGTGAGTGTTCTCACCCGATGTCCTCCGGATGGTTCCGCAATCTCCGGATCTATGCGAACAGGTTCATTTTTTTTAAACAACAGAAATGCAGACAAAGCAAGTAGTAAAATTCCAAAAATAATATGGAAGGCTGTATGTGGGATATACTGCGTGGTGTACACGCCTAATATAGATCCGGGAATAGTAAATGCGGCAAAAAGCCATCCCGCACGAAAATCAATGCGCCCTGAACGGCTGTACGCTATAGATCCGGAAATAGCATTTGCAGCAACAATAACAATAGAAATAGCAGTAACAATTTCGGGAGACAGTTGAGGATGCGTAATGAGCAAAAGTGGAACCAGAATAAATCCTCCGCCGGCGCCGATTAACGTACCGATGGTGCCTATGAAAAAACCGGTTAGAAGCAATATTGCAGTACTGTCAAAAAGTGCGGAATCAATCATACTTTGTTAAAAATGTAACTACGGTTTTGGGTTGATGGAAAGGTTTTCATCAGAAAGGTTGCAACACCGTTATCGGAGTAAACCATTGAGGTTGATTTGCCACTCCAACGCTTCCTTTATTGCATCGGGAGCACTGTACCCTGGTTGATAATGAATAAGTCGTCTGGCTTTCTCTATACTGCAACAGGGGCTGTGTATCAAATGATCCCAGGTAATGGATGCGTCTTCCTCACTTACACCTACTTTCCACTGTTCCCAGGGCAGGTATTTAATCTGCGTTTCCTTTCCCAGCCACGCTCCTATTACTTCTGCATATCCGCGCATGGTCATCGCCTGGGGGGAAACAATATTAAAGCTTTGTCCGTTTGCTGCTGCAGGGTTTTCAATTGCCCTGACAAATGCCTGCGCTACGTCATCCGCATGTACGTGGTGCAGCATTTCCATGCCGAGGTTGGGTAAGGTCAGTTCCATTCCCTTTGCCAATCTTTTAAAAACGTCTAAATTTAGATGGCCCGCAGGGTTCACCGGTCTCCATCCCGGCCCAACAATATGCCCCGGATGAAGAACAGTTGCGGGAAATCCACCTGCTTCCGCCTCCTGCAAAAGAAAGGCTTCAGCCTCAGCTTTGTTTTTTCCATACCCGGTTAAAGGCCGGCGCAAGCTTTCTTCACCTGTTGGCAGCATCACACTGTGTCCATACACCCAAATGGTACCGCAAAAAACGTATTGCCTTACCCTACCCTGTAATGCGGCAACCATTTGCTGTGCGGTAGGTTTATCAAAACAAATCATATCTATCACAACATCTGCATTCAATGCAGCGATGCGACTACCAAAATCTGTCCGCCCGGCTGGATCATTCCGGTCAATTATTACTTGTTGTACAACGCTCCATGCCGGGTTTTGTAAATAGGGTTGGCGTTCATTGCGGGTTACAGAAATTACGTGATGTCCTGCATTTACGAGTCGCGGTACCAGAAATGTACCCACATGGCCGGTACTTCCAATAATTACAATGCGCATATTTGTCCGTTCAATAAATTAAAGAAATGATGAAGAAAGTAACATTAATGAAACCGGGTCAGTTTATTTTTTAAACGTAAATGAGTTCAAAATTGCCTCACCAACCATTTTATAATCATCAAAATTTGCCTGTTCACAAGTAAGCGTTAAAACAAAAGCTTTTTCGTCTTTAATCCAGTAGTGTTGTTCAAACCTGAGATGGTACATTCCCTGATCCCCTGTAAATATCATCCTGTGATGTTCCTCTGTACCGATTTTCATCCGTTTACTTTCGATCAATGTTGAACGGGAAATCATGGATTTAACCTGATCTTCCGAAATAGCTGCGTATTGGTTCAGGTCAATTTTGTGACCCGACAAATCCTGAATGAGCAGATTGACATTGTCCTTAAATTGATCTTTATCCGATCGCAAAGGGGAAAATAAAATAAAAGTTGTTCCCATCATACCACTTTGGTTCAACTCCCATTCCGGCGGATACTTAACTGAAAAATTTTTTCCGTCAAGTAATTTCCAGCTTGGTTTGATTCCGATGTCGGTGCTGTCGGAACCCGGAGTCGGTCCGCAAACTATTTGAACGGAGCTAAATAATGCCAGCGTTGCCAGTACACTTATCCTGCAAAAAATTTTTGAAAATTGGTTCATTATATTTTTTTATAAGTCATTCTCCGGCTGCATAGTCGGCACCGTTCGTTACATCCTGCCAGGTATTAAAATCATGCTGAAGCGTTTCTAATTTTCGTTTCGCATTCCTCAGTGCTGCCGAACCCAATAGCAACATCAATGGGGGGTTATCGGATTCTACCACTTTTACCATTGCCTTTGCAGCGCGCACCGGATCACCCTTTTGCTTACCGCTGTAACCACGTACATTGTTGTGATTTGCACCGGCAGTACTGGCATAATCCTCAATAATAGTAGCACTGTCCTTCGCAGATCGTCCTGCCCAGTCGGTACGAAATCCGCTTGGCGCAATTGTAGTAACCTTTATACCCAGGTGAGCTGTTTCTTTGGCCAACGCCTCTGAATACCCGGTTACCGCAAACTTAGTGGCATTATAAAAACCCAGTGCGGGAAATCCTACCAACCCACCAATGGATGAAATGTTGAGGATATGACCACTGCGCTGTTTACGCATCAGCGGCAGTATTGCCTGCGTAACATGGGCCAGTCCCCAAAAATTGATTTCAAACATCCGTCGTACTTCATCTTGTTCACTTTCTTCAATTGCCGCAAAATACCCAATGCCGGCATTGTTCACCAAAACATCAATTTGTCCGAATTTTTGCAGGGTCAGCGCCACCGCTTCATTAATTTCTTCAGGTTTTGTTACGTCCAGC
>JADZFY010000130.1 GCA_020854215.1 Chitinophagaceae bacterium
CCCGTCTTCTATTAATGAAGATGTGGTATTAACTGCCGGACAAAAGGTAAACGTTTGTTACAATATTGATTCGTCAAAATTCACTCCTGAGCAGCACACCCTGCCGGTTCATATCCGGGCGATCAGCTATTTTTCTGAATAGATGAACCGATTGCATGCACCTGCTGATATAGCTGCCTTTTGCATTATTTTTGCTGATGCAAAATGATAAAGAAAAAATTGCCATTCTTGCCATTGAATCCTCCTGCGATGAAACTTCGGCTAGTGTTTGTGTTGATGGCAGGATACTTTCCAACCTTATCGCTACCCAAAAAGTGCATGAACAATTTGGTGGTGTAGTACCTGAACTGGCATCCAGGGCACATATGCAAAATATTGTGCCGGTGGTTGACCTGGCAATAAAAAAGTCGGGCATACCATTGAACCGAATAGATGCTATAGCATTTACCCAATCTCCCGGTTTGATAGGCTCTCTTCTGGTGGGTTCGCAGTTTGCCAAATCGCTCTCGCTTTCATTAGACAAACCCCTGATCACTGTTCATCACATGCAGGCACACGTGCTGTCAAATTTAATTCAGGATCCCAAACCCGAATTTCCTTTTCTATGTTTAACCGTTAGCGGTGGCCATACACAAATTGTTTTATGCAGGTCTCCGTTGGAGATGGAAGTGATAGGAGAAACTATTGATGATGCCGCGGGAGAAGCCTTTGATAAATCGGCCAAATTATTAGGGCTACCCTACCCTGGCGGACCACTCATTGATCACTATGCCCAGCGGGGGAATCCCAAAAGATATTCCTTTCCGGAACCACAAATACCCGGGTTTGATTTTAGTTTTAGCGGTGTTAAAACTGCGATCTTATACTTCCTGCAAAATGCAGGGAAAAGCTATGTATTTAAAGAAACCTTTACAGCCACTGAAGAAGAAAAAAGATTATTCATTAAACAAAACCTGGCAGACATTTGCGCCTCCATACAGGCACGCATTGTTTCCATTTTATTAAATAAACTCAAAAAAGCTGCTGTTGCCACCGGAATCAGGAATATTTGTCTTGCCGGGGGAGTGTCGGCCAACAGTGGATTACGAAAAGCATTTACGGAAATGGGCGCTAGTAAAAACTGGCACACGTTTATTCCCGCATTTGAATACTGTACAGATAACGCCGCCATGATTGCCATTACCGGATACTATAAATTCCTGGCTAAAGATTTCTCCAGTTTGTCCGTATCTGCAAATGCAAGAGCGGAATGGTGATGCAGAAGCAGATGGCGAATAAAAAACAGGCCGCAACTTCTCATCAACGATTATTTTTTTCTAAAAAACACCCTCACCGGTACTCCTTTGAAATCAAAATTGGCCCGGAGTTGATTTTCCAGGTAATTTTTATAAGGTTGTTTGATATCAGCCGGATAGTTGCAAAAAAATGCAAAGCTGGGTACAACCGTAGGTAATTGCGTTACAAATTTTATTTTAACCGAATTACCCCGAACAACCGGTGCATGATATGCGGCTATTGATTTTAACATCACCTCATTTAAACGGGAAGTTGGAATTCTGCGCTTCCGGTTTTCAAAAACCTGAAGGGCGGTTTCAATCACTTTAAAAATGCGGAGCTTGTCCTTTACAGAGATAAACAAAATGGGCACATCGGAAAATGGGGCCAGCCGGTTCTTTAACTCTTTTTCATAATCACGGGCCGTGTGTGTTGACTTCTCCACCAGGTCCCATTTGTTCACTAGAATAACGAGTCCTTTCCCTTTACGTGCAGCCAACGAAAAAATGCTGATGTCCTGTGCTGTGATGCCTTTCCCCGCATCCAGCAACAACAGGCATACATCTGCTTCATCCATGGCTTTAATCGCCCTGATAACGGAATAAAACTCCAGATCCTCTTCCACTTTCGTCTTTCTTCTTATTCCCGCAGTATCAATCAAAATAAATTCCTTCTGAAACAAATTGTAGTGCGTGTGAATAGTATCTCTGGTAGTACCTGCCAATTCACTTACGATAGTGCGTTCCTCACCCACTAATGCATTGAGCAGAGACGACTTCCCTACATTAGGCTGCCCTATTATGGCAAACTTTGGCAATTCATTTTTTTCAGCCTCCTCAGATTCGTCTTTGTCCGGCATCAGTTTTACTAACTCATCCAGTAACTCGCCGGTACCGCTGCCACTGATGCTGGAAAGGAAATGGATACGTTCAAATCCCATACTGTAAAACTCTGTGGCATCGAGCATCCGCTCAGGATTATCTACTTTGTTCACGACCAGGAACACGGGCTTTTTCGACTGGCGTAAAATATCGGCCACAGCTTCGTCCAGCGCAGTAATACCCGTAGCAGCATCGCACATAAACAATATCGCATTCGCTTCGTCAATAGCAATATGCACCTGTTTGCGAATCTCCGACTCAAAGATGTCCGTACTTCCGGCCACAAATCCGCCGGTATCAATGATATTAAAAGTTCGTCCGTTCCATTCGGCCACGCCATATTGCCGGTCGCGGGTTACGCCGCTTACGTCATCCACTATTGCCTTTCGTTCCTCTAACATCCGGTTAAAGAAAGTACTTTTTCCCACATTCGGTCGTCCTGTTATAGCTACTGTAAAACTCATATTTTTAATTAGCTTTAAGGTGTAAGGCAAAAGGCGTAGGGTAAGGATTTCCGTATTTCAATTTACCCATTATCCTGCACCCTGTATCAGTACCCATACTCCTTTAAATGTATATCGTTGTCTCTCCATTTGGGCCGTACTTTCACAAACAGTTCAAGAAACACTTTACTGCCCAAAAAATTTTCTATATCCATTCGTGCACTCATTCCTATTTGCCGGATCATTTTCCCTTTCTCCCCCAAAATAATGGCTTTCTGCGATTCCCGGTTTACGATGATCTCAGCCGTTATTTTTGTTAAACTGATCTTTTCCTTAAACTCTCTTACTACTACGGCTGTGTGGTAGGGAATTTCATCCTGAAACAGTTCGAATATTTTTTCCCTAATCATTTCACCCACAAAAAACCGGGTAGGCAAATCCGTTAGGTCATCTTTGTCATAAAAAGGTTCGCCATCCGGCAAAAAATTCAGAATCGCTTCCAGCAGCCGGTCTGTATTGATTTTTTTGAGCGCGGAGATCGCTATAACTTTTTTGCAATAAGGTTTTGCAGCAAAAAAATTAGTAACCTCATCAATTTGCACTTTCGGAACTTTGTCCATTTTATTCAATACCACAAATGCCGGAACACGTAATCTGAGGCTCAAAAATATATGATCCGCCTCTTCAGGGTTCTCGTCTGCATCAACCAATAACAATGCAATGTCTGCATCTTCAAGGCTATTTTTCACCGACTGCATCATTTTTTCGTGCAACTTGTACCGGGGTTCAATAATTCCAGGCGTATCGGAAAAAACAATTTGGTATTCATCTGTGTTCAGGAATCCTTTGATGCGATGGCGGGTGGTTTGTACCTTAGGCGACACAATAGCCAGCTTTTCCCCGATCAGTGCGTTGAGCAACGTACTTTTACCGGCATTGGGTTTACCAAATATGTTTACAAATCCCACTTTCATCTCTCAAAAAATTCCTGCAAAGGTAACAGAAACAAAAATTGTTTGGCTGATTAAATACATACTCCTACCTTTGCGCCTCCTGTTTAAGGAAACGAATGGTGAAGATGTGATGTTAAGGTGTGTAGGAAAATGATTTTTTGGATGGGGATTGGGTAGAAATGTGAGTTTGCGCCTTTCAAAGTAGTTCTTAAAAAACTGAACTTATATTGCGAGGTAGAGCAGTCCGCCGCGGCGGATCGGGCTCATAACCCGAAGTAGTTCTTGAAAAATATTTAACTTATATCGCGAGGTAGAGCAGTCCGCCGCCGCGGATCGGGCTCATAACCCGAAGGAGTTCTTAAAAAATATTAAACTTATATCGCGAGGTAGAGCAGCGGTAGCTCGTCGGGCTCATAACCCGAAGGTCGGAAGTTCGATCCTTCCCCTCGCAACACGTGAAGCGTCACTTGAAAAGGTGGCGCTTTTTTATTGCACATTGTTATAGGTTTACCATCCGACAGTTATGCACAGATACGCATACCACTCCCCATTCGGGTTGAGGTGATAAAACCACAAGGCAGGGATGTTGTGTTTTTGTCGTTTGCTGTTTTGCAAGTATTTTCGCAAATCAAATCGGGTATCTGAAGGCTGAGTCCTTTTTACCCGAGTCCATTCTTTACCAAACATATCATTCTGTTATGGCATACGATGTAATTGTTTTAGGTAGCGGTCCGGGTGGCTATCCGGCAGCTATCCGCGCTTCACAACTGGGATTTAAGGTAGCAATTATTGAAAAAGAGAGTTTGGGTGGCATTTGCCTCAATTGGGGATGCATTCCTACAAAGGCACTATTGAAAAGTGCCCAGGTGTACGAATCAATGAAGCATAGTAAGGATTACGGACTGGAAGTAGCGGACGTTAAACATAATTTCGAGGCAGTAATCAAACGCAGCCGGGGCGTTGCCGACAAAATGAGTAAGGGTGTGCAATTCCTGATGCGTAAGAATAAGATTGACGTAATAATGGGCTACGGTAAACTCAAAGCAAAAGGACAGATTGAAGTTACCGGTACGGATGGAAAAACGCAGGTGGTAGAAGGAAAATATATTGTTGTTGCCACGGGTGCCCGTTCCCGGCAACTTCCAAGCCTCCCGATTGACGGCAAAAAAATTATTGGATACCGCGAAGCCATGGCACTTCCTCAACAACCTAAGAGTATGATTATTGTAGGTAGTGGTGCGATTGGAGTTGAGTTCGCCTATTTTTATAATTCATTAGGCACCAAAGTAACCATTGTAGAGTTTTTGCCCCGCGTGGTTCCGGTGGAAGATGAGGAAGTTTCGAAAGAACTGGAAAAGCAGTTTAAAAAACAAGGTATAACCATCTACACCAATAGTGAGGTAACAAGTGCCGATACCAGCGGCAGCGGCGTAAAAGCCAAAGTAAAAACATCCGGTGGTGAAGTCACCCTGGAAGCGGATATTATCCTTAGCGCAGTAGGTATTGCAGCTAATATCGAAAATATCGGACTGGAACAATTGGGTATTAAAACCGAAAAAGGGAAAATTATTACAGATAAATATCAGCAAACAAATGTGCCGGGTATCTATGCCATAGGTGACTGTAGCCCGGGTCAGGCACTGGCCCACGTTGCAGGCAAGGAAGGAATTGTAGCGGCTGAGCACATGGGGTATAATGAAAAAAAATACCCTCATCTTCCCGAAACAGTAGATTACAACAACATTCCCGGATGTACCTATTGTACGCCTGAAATCGCGTCTATTGGTTTTACCGAAAAAGCGGCGAAAGACGCAGGCTATGAACTTAAAATTGGCAAGTTTCCGTTTATGGCATCGGGTAAAGCCAGCGCTGCCGGTGCCACCGAAGGTTTTGTAAAAGTTATTTACGATGCCAAGTACGGCGAATTGCTCGGTGCCCACATGATTGGGTACAATGTAACCGAAATGATTGCCGAGGTTTCCGTAGCACGTAAACTGGAAACCACCTACCACGAAATACTCAATGCCTCTCACCCCCATCCCACGATGAGCGAAGGTGTTAAAGAAGCAACTGCTGCCGCATACGGTGAGGCGATAGATATATAGTTCGTAGTAAAAGACAAATGCGAGATATGCATTAAACTGCGGTCGGCACCCGACGAAGGAGGGTCAGACCGCAGTTTTGTTTTTCCCCTTTCAGCATCAGACCATCATACCGGGGGAACAGGTAAACGATGGTTGGAGCGTAAACAAGCATTCATCTTGTAATCGTTGAGTAGAATGTGTGGCATATTATTTCTAACTTAACAATATGTTTTCCCTGCTAAAAAGTCATACAATGAAAATCTTCTTTCTTCTTATAACCCTCCTGGGCATAATGAATATTGCCGGCGCGCAACAACTGAAATCAACAACTTATTATGATGGTTCACAAAAGCTCAACGGACTCGTAACTTCAAACGCCGGTAAAAAACTGCCCGGCGTATTGATTCTTCCTGCATGGAAGGGTATTGATGACGAAGCGAAAGATGCAGCCATTGCCCTGGAGAAACAGGGTTATGTTGCTTTTATTGCAGATATTTACGGTGAAGGCAATATTCCGGCAGACAATGCCGCAGCTTCGAAAATTGCCGGAAAATACAGACAGGATTATCTATCCTATCAACACCGTATTTCCCTCGCCTTAGCCCAACTCGAAAATTCCGGTGCCGACGCTGCAAAAATTGCCGTAATAGGCTACTGCTTTGGTGGCACGGGTGCCTTGGAAGCCGCAAGGGCAAATCTTCCGGTGAAGGGCGTTGTATCCATTCACGGCGGACTTGGCAAAGACAGTAACCGTCCAAACGGCCCTATCGCTACGAAAATACTCGTGGAGAACCCGGCGGAGGACGCAGGTGTAACACCGGAAGTGATGAATAATCTTATCAAAGAGATGAATGAAGGTAAAGCCGACTGGCAGATCATTACTTACGCGTATTCAAAACATACATTCACGAATCCGCGATCTTCCGACTATAACGAAGTAATGGCCAACCGGGCATGGAAGCATACATTACTATTTCTGGAGGAAGTCTTGAAATAGCCCCTCTTGCGTTTTGGCTTACGTAAAATGACGCAGAAGCAATCCTGCCTGCTGCACAATTTACCCGTATTCATCGTTCCTATATTGTTGCCAACAAAAAAGTTACCCGCATGGATTAATTTAATATCCGGATAGGTGATATTTGTCTGCCCGTGGGCCCGGGTTACACCCAGGAGATGAGCAAGTGGTGACATCTCATCAAATTTCAAATAGCCAATCGTAAATTCTCCGATGCCTAACCCTTATTTTCAATTTAAACAGTTTGTTGTTCATCAGGATCGGTGTGCGATGAAGGTATGTACCGATGCGTGCCTGTTTGGGGCATGGTTCGCCGGGAAAATTGCGTCAGGGAGCAAGGTGCTTGATATTGGCGCAGGGACCGGATTGCTCACGCTAATGCTGGCACAAA
>JADZFY010000131.1 GCA_020854215.1 Chitinophagaceae bacterium
AGGATAATCGCAAACACGATGAGTGCCAGTCCGGCATAGTTAACCGGAAGGGAATGCATGGAATAAAAAGCCAGGATAAGACTGATTACCCCAACTATACCCGGAACCATTGCACCGGGATTATACAGTTCAAACATAATTCCATACATGCCCAGTAAAAGGAGTATGTACGCAATGTTGGGATCGCTAATAATATTCAGGATATCTTCCCAAATGCTCATGCTGTAATTCTGAACGGTAACATCCTTCGTTTGCAATTTATGCTCGCCAAAAGGGAGTTGAATTACACGTCCGTCTATCTGACGCAGCAAATCTTTTTCATCAGTAGCAATAATGTCAATTACATTTTTTTCCAGGGCTTCTGTTTCCGTAATGGAAACACTGTTTCTTACCGCATCTTCTGCCCAGTCAACATGTCGTTTGCGTTTTTCAGCGATACTGCGAATAAAAGCTGCTGCGTCGTTGGTGGCTTTAGCATTCATGGTGCTGTCCATTCCCCCCTGCATAGACACGGGATGCGCTGCACCAATATTGGTAGCCGGTGCCATAGCAGCAATATTTGCAGCAAGGGTAATAAACACACCGGCCGACCCCGCGTGTGCACCCTCAGGCGACACATACACAATTACAGGAACCGGGGAAACCAACAGGTCGCTAACAATATTTCTTGTTGATGTTAATAATCCACCGGGCGTATTCAGATGAATAATGAGGCACTCGGCTTTTTCCTTTTCTGCCTTTTCAATTGCATGATGAATAAAATCGGCTGATGCAGGGTTAATCGTTCCGTCAATACGGATAGCAATCACCTTCTGTCCAAGAGAAAAAAGGGGCAGGAAAAGAGCAAGAAAAAAATATGTTACCAATCGTTTCATATCACCATAACCCAATTAAAAACGTGCAACGCAAACTACACGTGTAATTTACTGAATTTGCGGCAGAGTAACACACGAGATCGGGAGTAAATTCACCATACAGGCTTGTATCCGGGGCGCACAGGGAGTATTGCGGCGAAAGAAAGCAATATGGCCGCCCGGAGTGGCGGGTATCTAAATGCAAAAAACGTCAATAATAATGTTGGATGCGCATACCTCATTTCAAATTGCGAGATCTGGTGCAAATAAATTCAAAGGCGAAAATCTTTTTGTATACAAACTACACCAACTTAGCAGGTTTCTGCATGTTCACATTGCTCACCACTTCAACGCTAACTTATTGTTTCTTCTGTCTACGTCTGCCATTCGCCATGTGGGATCAACTTCAATAGACCGTACATCAATCAGTCGCTTGTCCACATCAAAAACATAAGTAGGGTGTGTCCACTTCCAGGGGTCGTGAATGCTACGGGGAATATTATTTTCTGCAGGCTTTTCTCCAAACATGCTAAACAGCGGAATATAGACCGTTAGTTGTGAGCCGTCTTTAAATTGCAACTGTACGTCAATCGGCATCGGCATTTGTCCAATGCTGCGCAGTCGGATTTTTGTCTTGCCGTCCTGCTCCCACAAACTGTCAATAGCATAATCAATCGTCTTGGTTGTATTTACCCAATACTCCTTATACCAGTCTAACTGAATACCGCTTATTTTTTCTGCAACACGAATAAAGTCATCGGCATTGGGATTTTTGAATCGCCATTGTCTGTAATAGGCTAACAAGGTTTTGTCTCTTAATGAATCGCTGATAATATATCCCAACTGTGATAAAAATACTGCTCCTTTCGAATAGGCGGCCCTGGAATAAGCGAAGTTGGTATTAAAGTGATCCGCATGAGTAGTGAGCGGTTCTTCCAACCCGCTTTTTACCAGACTAAAATACCCGGCATAATTACCATCCTGGTATAAGGGCAGGTCGTCGCCGTGAACGCCCTGCGGGTTAGCAGATAACTCAATACCTGAGTTGGGATTCATTTTCTGCTGTTGGTAATACGCCGATACCAGTTCTTCTGCATAAGAGGTAAAACCTTCATCCATCCAGGCATACTGCGACTCATCTGTAGCGAGCATCATCTGGTACCAACTGTGCATCCATTCGTGAAACGCAGTACCCAGTCCGGGCCCTTGTATCAATGTAGCCATAGGATACTCCATACCTCCGTCGCCACCCTGTATAAACGAATACTGCTTATACGCATACTCGCCGAAATGCTTTTCGATAAAAGGCAGCACCGTTACCGCTGCGGTAGCCACCTCCTGCCACGCATTATCGTTGGAGATATTATCGGGCTTGTTTTTATACAGCACATGTATGGTGGGGCCGTTGGGAATTACGCGCTTGATATGGATAAAATCTGGGTCTGCCGCCCATACAAAATCGTGTACATTGGGTGCGATAAAACGCCAGGTAAGGGTGTTACCCGAAGGACGGATAACCTTCGTTCCATTTGGTTCGTAGCCATAACCAATTTGAGAAGCATTTTGCAAATACCCGGTGCCTCCGATCACATAATTTTTGTCGAGCGTGATGTTTACCTCATAATCTCCCCACACGCCATAAAATTCGCGTGCCACATACGGATTTGGATGCCAGCCGTCTTCATCATACGCGCACAGTTTAGGATACCATTGGCTCATCGAATAGCGTACCCCCGTATTGGGATTATCTCTTCCCGCCCTTCTTATCTGTAATGGAACCTGAGCTTCAAAATTCATGTCGAAAATCACTTTCGTCCCTGGCAGTATAGGACGGGTAAGTTTCACTTCCAGGATGGTTTCTTTCACCTCATACCTTTGCGATACGCCATTCATCTTCAGGGACAGCACTTTCTGATAACCCACTTCGTCGGGTT
Organism: Chitinophagaceae bacterium; assembly: GCA_020854215.1. Lineage (GTDB taxonomy): Bacteria > Bacteroidota > Bacteroidia > Chitinophagales > Chitinophagaceae > Agriterribacter. The sequence continues at coordinate 2,789 of JADZFY010000131.1, forward strand.
GCAGATGCAAAATACGGTCTCTCACCCTGCCGTCCCAGTCCTTTACCACCTGGTTACCCGAACCACGGAATTCTGTTTTGCCCAACTCGCGGCTGCGCGTATCCATCATACTGTTGGGTTGAAACGCATTCCAGTACAGATGATAAAACACATTGTACAAAGTATCCGGTGAATTGTTCCAATACTCCAGTTTCTGTTTTCCCGTGAAACGGTTAGTGAGCACATTCAAATCAACATCCATCGTATACTTCACTTTTTGCTGCCAGCGGTCAACTTGTGCATGCCCCCGGCTAACCCCTCCGCCTAAAAACAATACAACGAGCAATATTCTGTTCATTCCGGAAAAATATTTCATGATTCAATGTTGCCAAAGATAATAAGGTCTTCGATATATAACTCCCTCTATAAAAGTAAAAGGTGAACAGATATGGAGGATATCCTCCCTATCCATCACCTCTCCACATTTTCCAACTTGCTGTTTTATTTACAATAGTTGTACATGCATTCAGCTTTATGATCTCAGACTATAAAGCAAGATTATCTTTCAGCAGCCTTCCTTTTTTACTAAAAATGAGATTTTTTTGTTGAAGCCCGGACTTTGCCACCCGCAGCCTGTATTGTGTCTCATCATCGGGCAATTCAATTTCATAAACCGATTTCACCTCCCATTCTGAATATTTGCTCTTTTCAAATCCATCATTCACTTTTTCCGGCAGATCGGCTATTTCCAATGTTTTTTCGGTACTCAACCATCCTCCCTTAGTATTAAACTTTGCTTCAAACTGATCACCATCCTGTTCAAAACCGGCCACAAAAGCGGTAAGGTTATCCCGCCATTCTACATTCTTAGCATCGTGATATTTCCCGGCAAACGCATTGGTTACTTCCGCCGGTATTTTTCGGAACTGCGCATTTGCAGTGTTGCCAAAGCCTAAAGCGCTTACCAATAC
>JADZFY010000132.1 GCA_020854215.1 Chitinophagaceae bacterium
AGGTATTCTCCCTTGCCGGTACGAGAAAAATCAATGAGGAGGGCGTAATGTTTCAAAGCCATATTGATGGAAGTAAGCATTTATTTACACCTGAAAAAGTTATGGATATTCAGCGCAGTATCGGGGCTGATATTATCATGGCCTTTGACGAATGTCCACCCTATCCCAGCGATTATACCTATGCGCATAAATCCATGGAACTCACTCATCGCTGGTTAAGCAGGTGTTTTCAGCGATTGGGCGAAACAGAATCGCGATACGGTTATTCTCAAAATCTGTTCCCCATCGTACAGGGGAGTACCTTTCCGGATCTCCGCAAGGAATCCTGCTTTTATATCAGCGACCGGAATGCTGTGGGAAACGCTATTGGCGGATTAAGCGTGGGCGAGCCGGAAAATATGATGTATGAATTATGTGGTTTATGTTGCGATAACCTGCCGGCAAACAAACCCCGGTATCTGATGGGGGTAGGTACGCCCTGGAATATCCTTGAGTGTATAGCGCTGGGTGTAGATATGTTCGACTGCGTTATGCCTACACGCAACGGGCGCAATGCCATGTTGTTTACTTCAACGGGGATTATAAATATTGATAACAAGAAATGGGAAAAGGATTTTTCCCCAATTGATGACGGTATTATCTGTGAAACGAGCAACTATTACAGTAAGGCCTATTTGCGTCATCTCATAAAGTCGAAAGAAATTTTAGGACTAACGATTGCCAGTATTCATAATCTGGCCTTTTACCTGCACGTGGTTTCAGAAGCCCGTAAACATATTGAAGCCGGTGATTTTTCCACTTGGATGAAAAGCAGCGTTGAACAATTTAAGGTGAGGAGGTAGAAGAGATCAGTGGTAATACGGCTGCGCCTGTTGTTGGAAAAAGATTGGGCAGTGAAAATGCTGATCGGTTGAAGCGCAACCATTTTGCATGCTTCACGATACAAATGTTGTGTTGGAGAGCACTAACGGGAATGGAGATATTCGCACTTTTCAGTATCAGGCGGGTTGCCGCGGGCGCAGACACATTTGAAAAATGAATGGGAACTAAACGGACGAAGGAACTGACTACTTATGGCGCTATTTATTTTTCGCTCCCAGTAACCATGAGTTCCTTTTCTAATTTTTCTTCTGTTCAAAAAGCCAGTTCAATAATTCGGGTTCGGCAAAAGCATTAATCCAGCTATCGTGTTTTACACCCGGGTACTCACTGTATTTTACTCTTGCACCGGCATTTTTTAACGCGTCAACCATTATCCTCGAGTTGGATACGGGAACGGCGTCATCGTCTGTGCCGTGAAACACCCAAATGGGAAAATGTTTTCCGTACAGCTTTGCGCTCAACGGATTTCCACCGCCACAAATGGGAAATGCGGCTGCAAACAATTGGGGCCGGCGCCAAAGTATTTCAAAGGTGCCAAATCCACCCATCGAAAGTCCGCCAATATATATTCTTCTGGTGTCAACTATGCCGCTATTGATTAAGGTATCAATAAAGGACATCACTAATTGAAGAGGCCGTGTGGGTGGAACATCCATCGGAAAAGAGTATAATCCGGAGCTGTCCCTGGGCCGGTTTTTTACCCGCACACTCCAGGATGAATCTGCGTGGCATTGAGGGAACACTACTATCGCTGGATATTTCTCCCGGTTGGCAGAATCTAAAAATAAATAGCTGCCCCATTTGAGCTGCGCTTCATTGTCACTTCCTCTTTCCCCCGAACCATGGAGAACAACAATCAGCGGATATTTTTTTCCCGTCGAAAAATGAAGAGGGGAAAGAATGCGGCAGGGTAGGGTGTCGTCACCCTGTAAAAAATACTGACGTTCAAATAAGTTCGTTGAATCGTCCTGGGCTTGTGTTCCAAAAGTAGCCAGAAGAAAAATCAGAAAAGGGAAAAGTTTGAAACTAATGTGAATTTTTTTCATAATAGAAAGATACAAAGTTCTTGTAAGAGTTTTAGTTTACTTTTGCCTCCTACTGGCGCTAAATGTTCACCTGAGCCGAATGCATGAAAAAAATAGACTGGTACATATTTAAGGACTTCATCTTTACCTTTATTTATTGCATCCTGCTTTTTACGGCTATTTCGGTGGTGGTGGATATTAGTGAAAAAACCGATGACTTTGCCAAAGCAAACCTGTCGGCAGCTTTTGTGGCAAAAAACTACTACGTAGGTTTTGTGCCTTTTATCGTTTCTTTTCTATTTCCGTTGTTTACTTTCATCTCTGTTATTTTCTTCACCTCCCGTTTAGCGAACCGTTCCGAAATTATTGCCATACTGGCGAGTGGTACAAGTTTTAACCGGCTTTTGAAACCGTATATTCTCGGAGGGATTCTGCTTGCTGCTTTACTATGGTTCGGGAACAGGACTTTTGTTCCCAAAGCCAACGAAATACGCACCAACTTTGAGTTGAAATTCATTAGTTCACCAGGGCAGTACGGTAACAATAATTCCAATTTGTACATGCGTATTGATTCGTTTACCTACTGTGGTATCCGTTTTTATGATACCGCAACCAAAAGTGGAAGCGGTTTTTTTATGGATAGGTTAAACGGAACAAAGGTTGCCTATAATTTGAGAGCCAATAGTATCAATTGGGATGAAGCTCAAAAAAAGTGGAAGCTATCCGGTGTTATTGAACGAAAAATTGAAAAGCTGGGTGAAGTAGTTAAACAGGATACGGCCCGCAGATTAAATCTGAACTTTGTACCGGAGGATTTGAAACGTGATGAGTACGTGAAAAGTCGCCTCACTACCAATGAACTTCGCAGGATGGTGGAAATGGAAAAGCTTAGAGGCTCCGAAGGTATCAACGACCTGGAAGTAGAGCTATACCGCAGAGATGCAACACCCGTGACGGTAATCATTCTCACGCTTATTGGTGCTATACTGGCTTCAAGAAAAATCCGGGGCGGGAGCGGTATTCATCTTGCCGCCGGCTTTGCCATTGCTGCACTCTTTATACTTTTCGACCGGTTTTCCACCATCTTTAGCGTAAAAGGCAATCTTCCACCCGTTATTGCCGCATGGTTACCCAATGTGATTTTTGGAATGCTCACCTGGTATCTATACCGTAGAGCGCCGAAATAGTCCCGACTGAATTGAATTATTTGAAACATCAGATTTTTATCAGGTTATAACTGGGTTTTAATTAACTTTAGCGCTCTTGCTACCCGATTACACGGTAATTGGAAAATATTCAAAACACAAGATATATGGCTACGATAAAAGAAAGGTTTAAAGCGAAAGCCGACGAGCTGTCCGTAGAAATTAAAGAATTGCTTTCAGAACATGGCAATAAAAAAATTGGAGAAGTAACGCTCTCCCAGGTGTACCAGGGGATGAGAGGTATTACCGGGCTGGTGAGCGAAACCTCGCTGCTGGATGCGCAGGAGGGAATTCGTTTCAGAGGCTTCACTATTCCCGAATTACAGAAAAAATTACCAAAGGCAGCTAACGGTAACGAGCCACTGCCGGAAGGGTTGTTTTACCTGATGTTAATGGGTGAGCTGCCAACTGAAAATGATGTAAACGATATTACCAATGCCTGGCAGCGGCGATCGCATGTACCAAATCATGTTTTTGATGCCATTGAAGCACTGCCTATAGCTGCACATCCGATGACGCAATTTGTTGTGGCCATTATGGCACTTCAAACGGAAAGTACCTTTGTGCGTAAATATTCCGAAGGATTAAATAAAAAAGATTACTGGGAAGCCGTTTATGATGATGCGATGAACCTCATTGCCCGTTTGCCGAGAGTGGCAGCTTATATTTATCGGCGTAAGTATAAAGGTGAAAAGCACATACAACCTGACGGATTATTGGATTGGTCGGGAAACTTTGCGCATATGCTGGGTTTTGAAGACGAAAGCTTTAAGGAACTGATGCGTTTGTATATGACGATTCATGCAGATCATGAAGGTGGAAATGTGTCTGCTCATACTACGCACCTGGTGGGGTCGGCGTTAAGTGATCCTTATCTTAGTCTTGCTGCAGGAATGAACGGCCTGGCTGGACCGCTGCACGGACTGGCCAACCAGGAAGTGATTAAATGGATTTATGAAATGCGTGAAGAATTGGGAGTGGAATTGCCAACCAATGCACAGATTGAGAAATACGTAAAGAAGACGTTGAAAGAAGGAAAAGTGGTTCCGGGATACGGGCACGCAGTTTTGCGTAAGACGGATCCCCGATTTTCCGCACAAATGGAGTTTGGTAAAAAGCATATGCCCAATGATCCGTTAGTGAATACGATTTGGCGGGTATATGAGGTAGTACCCGGTGTGTTGAAGTCGCTGGGTAAAGTAAAAAATCCCTGGCCAAATGTGGATGCGCACAGCGGTGCCCTGTTGGTGCATTACGGACTGGTAGAATACGAATTCTATACCGTTCTTTTTGGTGTAAGCCGGTCCCTGGGTGTGTTAGCCAATTTGTGTTGGGACAGGGCGCTCGGACTTCCACTGGAACGGCCCAAATCGGTTACTACAGCCCTGGTAAAGGACTGGCTAAAAGGAGAGGGAGAAATTTGGGGAGATTGATAATAATAGAATAGAATGGAATGCACATAACACAAGCCAGGCTATCCACGGCCTGGTTTTTTATTTTGCCGGAATGGTGCAGCGGTCTATATTTGCACTCCCATAAACGGAAGGGGGTTTAGCTCAGCTGGCTAGAGCGTTTGCATGGCATGCAAAAGGTCACCGGTTCGACTCCGGTAACCTCCACAAAAGATGAAGACTCGCGGTGAAGCGGGTCTTTGTTGTTTTAATATGTTTCTGTTTACAATATCCGTCTGAAATTCTATTCGTTTACAACAGGTAATTCAGCTTCTTTCCATGCTTTCAGGCCCCCGTCGAGATGAGCGATATTCGTATATCCCATTTGTTTTAGTGTATGGGCTGCCAGCGCCGATCTGCCCCCGGAAGCACAGTGCAGTATGATCCTTTTTTCTTTGTCAAATTCAGGTTTGTGATAAGGGAGTGTTGAATCGGCATAAAATTCGATCATTCCTCTTGGTGCGTGTACCGACCCCGAAATTCTCCCATTTTGTTTTAACTCTTCACTTTCCCTGATGTCAATGAGTACTGCTCCACTGCGGGTTAATTCATCCTTAACTTGAAGCGGTGTGAGGTTTTCGATTTCCTGTTTTGCTTCTTTTACAAGGTCTGTTGCTGATTTCTGTGTCATGAGTATTATGTGTAGTTAGGAAATAAGTTTACAACGTGTTCAGCTTCTGTCTCCATTGCAGCAAGGGTGGACATATTAGTTTTCACAGGAGAATTTTGAAAACGTAACAACGGGGTAATGCCCGATAAAGGTAGGAAAGTTTGTGGTGAATGCTGCCTGTCAATTCATGAGCCCCCAACCGGAACCAGAGTTGACATACGGTGGAAGCCGGTGTGCTGTTAACGTTACTCGTTATAAATAAATTAATACACTATGCCCCAATAAGTTTGCAGATTTCGAACGCAGTGTATTTTTCCTGAACCGCGTTCCGTTAATAATTATTTTCGATTTTGAATACTCCACAAATTTGCAGTCCGCTTGTTATTTTATCTGAATAAAGTTTACACCTTGTTAAAGTCGTTTCCCCTGCCGCTTCATGCTAAACTTTAAATCACCGCTACCGTCAATAGGCATAATATTCACTTAATACTTACTATTATGAAGGCTATCCACAAAATTGCAGTACCCATTGGTTTGGTTGCACTTTCATTCAGCTTGTGTGCTGCGCAACCACGTGTTATCGTTGACGCCCGACTCCAATTACCTATGCCCCCCGTTGTGGTCGTAGCGCCACCACCACCGCCTCCTTTTTCAGGATCCATCCGGATTCGCGGAGGGCAGGCGTGGAACGACGGAGGGTACGTTCATCCCTCGCCCCGTTATGGGCATCGGCATGAAGCGAGAAAATGGCGAAAAGCAGTTAAACATTCCCGTCATCATGCGCATCACCATTACAAAAAACACCACTACAAGAAAAATCGCAGGCACTAAGCCCTGAATTGGAATTACCCTGCAATGAAATCCAAACCTTGAAGGATTTTTGTAAACAGCGTTGTCTAATGTGATAACGCTGTTTTATTATAAGCGGTTTTTGGGTGTAGTTAATATTTATTTCCATATACTATTGAGATGGGTAAAGTTCAATTGGTTTATCAGGATTCCGTCATCGGACGTTAGGGTGATGTGGGTATAATGAGAAGTAGGGAAGAAAATAGCGGTAAGAACGGATAGTCCTTTATCCGCAAATAATTCCACGGAAGCTGCATCAATAATTAAGGTGAGGTCTGCATTGTTTTCAGTTGTTAATCGGGGTGCAGTTATTTTTTGTCCGAAATCTTTTGCAAATGCAATATTACCCGAGCGGCTTCTGTCAATGTAATATTGATCGGTTTTTTCGTTGTAGCCCAATAGTAATTTTTCTCCGGCATTATTAGATAAGATAATACGGAAGGATTTCAAATGATCGGTTGTTAAATTCAAAATTGCAGCTCCGTTCATCTTGCCGGCCTTTGAAGTAATATTGATGTTGCCCGCTTTAATTTTTTTTGCATTATACGAAGCGGCTTTCAGTAAATTTATTTCTGCAACAGGCACTGAACTAACGAAATATTTTTCTCCGGCTTTTTTAATGGCCAGTTCCCTTGCAAAAGTATTCGCGCTTCTCCAGTTCACCGTAGGCACTACATTTGCGTATGCCCAGTTGCTCATCCATCCTATGAATATCTTTTTGTCTCCGGTATTAGACCAGGTGATTCCCGCGTAGTTATCCACCCCATAATCTAACCATTTTGTTTCGGCGTCATTTGCGGTAAAGTGGTGACCGTCGAAATGCCCGGTAAAATATTGCGTTGCGGATCCGCCGTTAGGTCCGCCCGAACCGATATTTACAATAAGTATCCAAATCTCCTTTCCTTCATAGTTTAAAGGAAACAGATCCGGGCACTCCCATACGCCGCCATGCGCGCCTGAATTTTTTCCAAACTTGCTTTCTTCGCTCCAGTTTTTCAAGTCTGCGGAAGAGTAAAAAGTGATATGATCCTTTGTAGCAAGCGTCATGATCCATTTTTGAGTAGGTTCGTGCCAGGTTACTTTAGGGTCGCGAAAATCCCTGATACCCGGATTGGGTAACACCGGGTTGCCTTTGTATTTTGTCCACGTGTTTCCCTCATCCGAACTATAAGCAATACTTTGTGTTTCCACTTTCTCAAAACCTTCTTTCTCCATGGTATGATTATGGCTGGTGAAAATGGCAACCATTGCATTAGCGCCAAAACCTGCGGTGTTATTTTTGTCAATTACCGCACTTCCGGAGAATATTGTTCCGAGCGCATCCGGATATAGTGCAATCGGCAATTCCTTCCAGTGCACCAAATCTGTGCTAATCGCGTGTCCCCAATGCATCGGCCCCCATACCGTGCTGTTAGGATTGTGTTGAAAGAACAAGTGATATTTGCCGTTGAAATACACCATGCCGTTGGGGTCATTCATCCATCCCTTTTTGGGAGAAAAATGAATTTGAGGCCGATACCTTTCTCCATAGGCACTGTCTGCATTTTGACTGTTTGCTTCAAAAATGAATATTAAACACATAGCCGTAAACAGCCATCTCGTATTCGCTATCATAATTTGGGATTTAAAGAACCGTAGTAAACGGGATTAACATCATTGTTGTCGTTCGAACCTGTTTTTGCTTCATCGTATACTCATAATTGAAAAGTTCTATGGGGTGTTTTCGTCCAATGCCGCAACAATAGCAACTAATCAACCGGGGTGCCGGAAAAACATTTCATTTGTTTTTTTTGCTTAGCTTTTGTTCCATCTGTTCGAGTGACACTCCTTTCGTTTCCGGCATTCTAAAAATTACCCAAAGCAATTGAAGTACCATCATGAACATAAAGAACAAAAATATTTTTGCAGGTCCGATATTTGGACTTCCGGCAAAAAATGGAAACACGCTGGTGATTAACGCTGCCATAATCCAATGCACCGAACTTCCAAGCGATTGCCCGTATGAACGAACATGATTTGGGAATATCTCAGAAATAAATACCCAAATCACGGCACCCTGTCCCACGGCATGGGAAGCAATAAAAACAAAAAGCCATACGGGCACCATATAGCCGCCAGAGTAATGAAAATAAAATGCTGCGGCTACTGCGCCAAGCGATAATATATATCCTGCGGAACCAATGAGCATTAATTTTTTTCGCCCTAATCTGTCTATAAGGTACAATCCCAGCATGGTGAATACCAGGTTAGTAAGCCCGATTCCTGCACTTTGTAAAAATGCCGCACCTTTTTCCAGGCCTGCCAGTTCAAATACCCGTGGTGCAAAATAGATGATGGCATTAATGCCGGACATCTGATTGAAAAACGCAATGAGTATGGCCATGCTGATGGGTGTGGTAAATCTTTTGTTGAAGAAATCTCTAAAACCTGCTTTTTTCTTTTCTTCGGTTATTGTACGGAGTAGTGCTTCGATGGCCACGTCTGCGCCTTCCGGATCCGAAACCTGTAAAATTTCTCTGGCCCTCACAGGATTGTTTTTATGCACCATCAACCAGCGCGGACTTTCCGGAACAAAATTCAGAAGCGTTACAAATATTGCCGCAGGAACCGCCAATATGCCTAACATCCATCGCCAGGCGTTATCGCCCAAACCGGATAGCAGGTAATTGGACAAATAAGCCAGCAGGATGCCGAATACAATATTAAACTGAAAGGCGGCAACCAGTTTACCTCGGTTACGTGCAGGCGCCAGTTCGGAAATAAACATGGGAGCAACCACCGATGATGCTCCCACTCCTAAACCACCAAGGAAACGGAAAAGCATAAACGACACCACTTCGTGCGCAAGTGCAGATCCAATTGCCGAAACGAAGAAAACAATCCCGATCCAAAGCAACACTTTTTTTCTGCCATATTTTTCTGCAGGCATGCCGCCAAATAAAGCACCGAGGATAGTGCCATAAAGGGCCGAAGCAAGCGCCTGCCCATGTAAAATATCACTGAGTTTCCAAATTTGTTGTATCTGTTGTTCGGCGCCTGAAATAACAGCTACATCCATGCCAAACAGCAAACCACCCAGCGCGATTACAATACTCCAAAAAACCAGTTTTTTATTCATACGGCAAATCTATTGAGAGCAATATAGGTAACTATAGGGATAGTTTTATTGCGTTATATACAGCTTCATAAAAATTGAAGAAATGGTACAATGAATAAAAAAAGACAAAAATATCCTGAATTATAATTTTATCCTTATATTCGTTGTGGCTTCTGTTTTTCCTCAATTGACTGTTCGAGTTTGCATATCTCCGGTTTTAGTGACACATCTCTCAATTGAAAATATACAAAGGAAGCTTGCTTCCGGCGCGGGAAGGCGTTACCAGGCAAAATTGAGCTGCTGGCCCAGTTCAGTATCATCATTGTGTGATTTGTATTATTGGTTACCATAAATGAATATTTAAATCGAATGCTATGAGTATACTTTTTGTCTTATTGACATTACAGGTATCTGCTGCCCTTATCTCCCTGGCAGGGACCATTCTTGTTATTGCAGTAGTCGTTTTTCTGATGGCAAGCTCATCATCAGAGGAAGACAAATACACGGCAAAACATAAAGTTTATAAGGTACGGGGGCGTTATTTTTTCGCCCTTGTTTTTTGTATTACCGTTCTACTCATCGTGTCACTTCGGTTATTACCCTATCCCAATAGTCAAATGCCACCCGGCAATACTGTAACGGTAGTAGGTGCGCAATGGTCGTGGAAACTGGCACCGGGCGAGTTCAACAAGAAAGTAAATGAGTTTACCGGTAAAAATGAGATTACACTCCCCGTGAACGCCAATATAAAATTTGTGGTTACGTCTGTGGATGTAAATCACAGTATGGGTATTTACAACAGCAAAGGTGACCTGATGATTCAAACCCAGGCAATGCCGCAATACAAGAATGAATTGCAGTTTAAATTTCAACAGCCCGGCGACTATCATATCCTTTGTTTGGAATACTGCGGATTGGTTCACGCTAATATGGCTGGAATAATACATGTTCAATAAAATTTAAAATACGGGATATGATTCAAATAACGCCACTTGAAAAGAAGCAACAGAAAAAGCTTGTTACTATATGGAGCATAACTTTTTTAACGCTTTTTCCAATTTTAATTACGCTTGGATTGCTGATGCGCCTTAACCAGGGTGAAGAGATTAATTTAAAAGCCAACACTTTTTATGCGTTAATGACCCTTCATGGCTTAGGAATGGCCGGCGTACTTTTCAGTATAGCATTTGCTGCATTGTGGTATTTGATTAGCACACGGTACGCAAGGTTGCGGGTTGGGGTGGGTTATTTTGTATATTTTTTGATACTCATAGGTGTTGTAGCGCTTACTATTGCCACGTTGATTGGGAAGTTTGGGCCGGGATGGTATCTGTTGTATCCCCTGCCGTTTATAGGTACCAGTTGGAAGCCGTGGTCAACCGGGCTGTCCATCATATCCATCATTATACTGGGGATAGCCTGGCTTATTGGTATGTTGCACCTGCTGTATGCGCTGGCAAAAGCCTATGGGGGCATTACTCATTTGTTGGGCTGGCAGTATTTGGGAAAAAAAGAGGTACAGCAGGATTTACCTCCAATAGTGCTGATTAGTACAATCAGTCTTGTGCCCGGAGTAATGGCCTTTTTGGCCGGAGCGGTTATGCTTATCCTTTATCTGCTTCAGTATTTTGAACCGTCTTTAACCTTTGATCCGCTTCTTTTAAAGAACCTGACTTTCTTTTTCGGACATACGCTCGTAAATATCACCCTGTATTGTGGTGTTGGCTGGGTGTATGCGTTGCTCCCGGAGTTTACGGGCAGAGAATGGAAGACCAACAAAGTAGTGGTTTATTCATGGAATGCCACGTTCTTTTTTATTCTCTTCGCTTATTTCCACCATTTATATATGGATTTCGTGCAGCCCATGCCGTTACACTATGCCGGTCAAATTGCTTCCTATTTAAGCGCCATTCCTGCCACCGCTATAACAATGTTTGGCGTAATTGCGCAGCTATATCATTCAAAAATAAAATGGAGTGTTATTCCTTTAATGTTCCTGCTTGGAACTGCCGGATGGGCAATTGGTGGATTTGCGGCTGTGGTAGATTCTACAATTGCGATTAATAAAGTGCTGCACAATACATTGTGGGTTCCTGCTCATTTTCATACCTATATGCTGATGGGGATTGTATTATTTATATTCGCGTTCTTATTCTATATCTCATCGGAAAATAAAGGGTATTCAACTGATATTAAGACGAAACTGGGTTTCTGGATATTTGTGATTGGTGCATACGGCTTTTTAACCATGTTCTATTTAGGCGGTTTAAACAGTGTTCCCAGAAGATATTCCGACTATAAGGGTATTCCTATTCAGAGCACACACCAAACTGGAGTATTGCTGTCGCAAATAGCCGTGGTATTTATCATTGTGCTTCTTGCAGGGCTCCTGTTGATGTATATTTCTTTGTTTTCAAAACTGTTGAAAAAAGAAGACACCGTGGAAATGCCGGTTCAGGCGTAGCACCGGTTTGTTATTAGTGTTTGCTTTATAAACAAAAGAGAGTAGAGATGAAGAGAATAGGAATCCCGCTTTTATCATTAGCCTTTTGTCTTTTTGTATTGTGGAAATGGACTGGCGGCTTTACTTCTTTTACGGTATTTTCATATACGCTTAAAGCAGCCGGATCTTTGCCCAGAGTGTGTCCTGACATGGCTCTGATTGATCAGGATAGTAGTGTTTTTAATCTCGATGGCAAACGCAAATACCTGCTAATTAATTTTGTGTATTTGAACTGTCCTTACGTATGTCACAAGGTAAATAACCAGTTAGAACAAATCTATCATTTAATGGATTCCTCATTGGTGCCTTCAAAACTCGAGTTTATCACTGTTAGTTTTGATACGGACAATGACAATGTGAGTAAAATCAAAAAATACCGAAGCTATTTTGGATCAGCGATCAGTGGATGGACATTTGCTTTACCACATCAAACGAGTGCCCCATCGTTTACGCATTGGTTGCGTAAGTTGGGCGTGTGGAAATATCAGGTGCCATCGAGTGGTATTATCAACCACTCCATTTATTTATTTCTGGTTTCTCCGGATAAGCAGATCGTTCACGTTTTTGATCCTGCGCGGGAGAATAATCAAAAAATTGTTCAACAGATCGAAGCATGTTTCGGGGAAAGTACGTTGTAGTTGCCATTTTCGTAATACTGGCGGTATTCCTGGTGGTATCGTTTCCGATGAATGAATGGTTTTCTGAAACGATGTCGCGCCATCAGTTGCTGCAGTTGCCAGTAATGATCGTACTCGGGGCTGCATCTGCACTTACGCTAAACTGCAAAACAGTAAACGTAGTTTCCTGGGGGATTGCTATACTCATTTTTGTTGCGGCTTCCGTTGTTTTCTGGATGTTACCCCGTTCGATTGATTTAGCGGTAATCCATCCGTTGTTTAACCGGGTGATGCATTTCAATATGATGCTGGTTGGATTTTTATTGGCACCCGTACTAAGGGGGATGGTTTTTGAAATAAGGATTTTGTTTATAGGGATGATGTCGGTAATGCTCCTGGCAACAGGGTTCGCATTGAAAACTTTTGACGTGCTGTTGTGCAGTTCCTTTACTATTCAGCAACA
>JADZFY010000133.1 GCA_020854215.1 Chitinophagaceae bacterium
ACATTCTTTGATCAACTGTTTATAGCGGGGCTCAAAAATATGAAGGTTGACTTCCTCTCCGGGAAATACTACCATATTCAGGGGAAATACTGGAACGAAATTGGTCATGAAGGATTGATTGCTGATTGAATTTTGTAATTTTTTGAATACCGGTAACCTGCAGAATAAATCACCATATCCATTCTACGGCACCCCAGTTCCACCGCTCTTCCTGCCCCTGAGTTGTGGACACTATCAACAGCCCCTCAACACTCACTCCCTTAATTCTTGCTTCCACAATTGCACCATCTTTTTTGAATCTTACCTGGTTATTGAGCATATACATTGCCTGGTGGTAGTCTTGTAAAATTAGGGTTTCATTACCTGCTTTCAGCGTATCGTACCTGGCCTCCAGAAAATAACACAGTTCCCTGGCAAGTTCAATTACGTCGAAGTATTGCCCCGTTATTTGCCGTAGAGATACAGCTCGCGACCCACTTTCTTCAAACTGTTGCTGATTAATATTGATTCCCATGCCGGCCACAGCGTATAGCCAGTTATTGGATTGTATGGTGTTTTCTATTAATATCCCACCTGCCTTTCTGTCACACCAGTAAATATCATTTGGCCATTTGATGCGCGTTTCCTCGCCGGCATATTTTTTAAAGAAGTCGAATACTCCCAGTGTTATCGCGGCATTGAGTAAAAAGAATTGTGCGGGAAACAGGAATGATGGTGTAAGAACAATACTCAGTATGATGTTTTCGCCTTCACGGCTTACCCAGGTTTTTCCTCTTTGCCCCTTACCGCTTGTTTGATGCAAGGCAAACCATGCATCTCCGTGCTTTGCCAAACGGGCATGTACCATCTGCATGGCATAGTTGTTGGAGCTGTCAACTACGGGTAATATGGTAAAGGAACGGCAAAAGGAATGCATAAGAGAATACCGAATTAATTACTATTTTTGAGCAAGTTAGATAATCGTAAAATAAATAAGCAGTTGCGTGGCAATGCTTTTCTTAAATTGTAATCAAATCAACCCTAAAAAGGGTAAATCTAAAATTGATTTCTATTGGCAGCATTACAGGTGTTAGCGGCACGTCCCAAACGTGCAATCAGGTTGACGAGGAACAGTAAGCTATTTAAAACCATCATCACCGCCATCCGTCAAAAAAAAGGAGAGAATATTGTTTCGCTGGACCTTCGTAACATTGAGGAAGCAGTGGCAGATTTTTTTATTATCTGTGAGGCGTCCAGCACGGTACAAATAAAGGCAATTGCTGATGCGGTAGATCATGAAGTAAAACTTCAAACAGGAGAGTTGCCTTATCACCGCGAAGGATACCAGGGGCTGCAGTGGGTACTAATTGATTATGTAAACATAGTTGTACATATTTTTCAGCCCGAGGCGCGCAGGTTCTACAAACTGGAAGAGATGTGGAGCGATGGGGGTGTAACGGAACATGAGGCATAACGGTGTGCAAGCGGAAACCAGGATGCACCAATAACCGGAAACAGCCGGTTTTTTTAATAAACAAAATTATTTAAGCGAAATATTAATATGATGCAGGATAATAATCAGGATAAACTTTCCGGATTCAAAAAAAAGCCAGACGGGGATGACAAATCTCAGCGGAAGGGGCCGAAGTTCAGTATATACTGGGTTTACGGTATTGTTGCGCTATTACTGGTAGGATATCAACTGTATAAAGGGGCAACGCCCACTGCTACTATAATCTCTGACCTGCAGTTTCGCAATGAAATGCTGGAACATAATGATATTCAAAAACTCGAACTGGTTCGCAATAAAGATTTGGTAAGGGTTTTTATTAAAAAAGACAGCTTAAATAAACCCGTATATAAAGAGTTGTTAGGCGACAGGTGGTCTATTATTTCAAAAACGGAAGGTCCGCATTTTCAGTTTGAAGTACCCGATGCTAAAACGTATTCGGGAACAACGCTGGCTGAGTTTTACAAAGATCATCAGCAGGTTAAAGAAGTACCTGTTAGTATCGTTAGCGATCCCGAATGGTTTGGGTCTTTGCTCAGCTATATTTTTCCGCTGCTTATGTTTGCGCTTTTGTTTATACTTATGATGCGCAAAGTAGGCGGTCCCGGTGGCGGTGGCGGTCCGGGAGGTATCTTCAGCATCGGCAAATCCAAAGCAACACTTTTTGAAAAGGGAACAAAGGTAAATATCACTTTTGCTGACGTTGCCGGATTAGAAGAAGCCAAGCAGGAAGTGATGGAAATTGTGGATTTCTTAAGGAACCCAAAAAAGTACACTTCTCTGGGTGGAAAAATTCCGAAAGGAGCATTGTTGGTGGGATCACCTGGCACGGGCAAAACATTGCTGGCTAAGGCTATGGCCGGAGAAGCACAGGTGCCGTTCTTTAGTTTGAGTGGTTCGGATTTCGTGGAGATGTTTGTGGGTGTTGGTGCAAGCAGAGTAAGAGACCTGTTTAAGCAGGCCCGGGAAAAAGCCCCCTGTATTATTTTTATTGATGAAATAGACGCTATTGGAAGGGCGAGGGGCAAGAACGTGATGATGAGCAACGACGAAAGGGAAAACACACTTAACCAGTTACTGGTAGAAATGGATGGTTTTGGTACCGACAGTGGTATCATTATTCTTGCTGCCACCAACAGACCTGATGTGCTGGATAGTGCCTTGTTGCGGCCGGGTCGCTTTGACCGGCAAATCACCATAGACAAACCGGATGTTAAGGGGCGCGAAGAAATTTTTAATGTTCACCTGAAGCCCATAAAAAAATCTCCTAAACTGGATATATTGAAGTTGGCCGAGCAAACGCCGGGTTTTGCCGGGGCAGATATTGCCAACGTATGTAATGAGGCAGCCTTAATTGCTGCCAGAAAGGGAAAGTCGGAAGTTGAAATGGACGATTTTCAGGATGCAATAGATAGGGTAATTGGTGGACTGGAAAAAAAGAACAAAATCATTTCGCCCGATGAAAAGGAAATTATTGCCTATCATGAGGCTGGACATGCTATTTGTGGCTGGTTTCTGCAACACGCTTACCCTTTATTAAAAGTAACGATTGTTCCGCGTGGTACCGCTGCGCTGGGCTATGCGCAATACACTCCCAAAGAGCAGTATTTGTATAACACCGATCAGCTGAAAGACCAAATCGCTATGACCCTTGGCGGCAGAGCAAGTGAGGAGATCTTTTTTGGAAAAATATCAACAGGTGCCAGCAATGACCTGCAACAGGTAACAAAAATTGCATACTCGATGATTACGATGTACGGCATGAATGATAAGCTGGGAAACATCAGTTATTACGACCCGCAGCAGGAAAACTATTTTACCAAACCATTTAGTGAGGAAACAGGAAGAATTATTGACGAAGAAGTGAGAAAGCTGATTGACGAGGAATATACCAGAACAAGAAACTTATTGCTGGAGAAGAAGCAACAGGTTGAAATTATTGCAAAAGAGTTGCTTACACGTGAAGTGCTCTTCCAAAGCGACCTGGAACATCTGATAGGAAAACGGCCTTTTGAAGACAAAAAACCAGCAGATGTTGTTCACGACCGCCATCAGGCAGCGCACAGCGGTTCCGATGTTTCTAAAGAAGCCGGCATTGGTGTAGGCATTCCGCCGGAAGAGGTTATATCCAAATCGTGATGCGATGAAAATAACCCCGGCAAAGGAAAATATTCTTAAAAAAATACGAAAGGCGCTGAGTACATCAGTGCCTTTGCCTTTTCCGCAAAGTGAGGGAAATCAGTCTGTATTTCTGCCTCCTACAGACGAACTGGAAGTGCTGTTTGCAGAAGCATTCAGCACCCTTCAGGGACGTTTTGTCTATTGCGCCGGTAAGGAGGAGCTGCAGCAACAGCTGGCACTCCTCATTCGGCAACGCAATTGGACAGAAGTATTTTGCAATGAACCCATGCTGCAGCAAACGCTGCCACAGATCGCTTTTTCCAGTGAGTCAATTCACAAAGCGGATGCTGCAGTTACCGGATGCGAGTTGTTGATTGCCAGAACCGGAAGTATCGTAATGAGCAGTGCCCAGCCTTCTGGCAGAACCACCAGTGTTTACGCTCCGGTGCATATTTGTATTGCGCGGGTGGACCAATTGGTGTACGACCTCAGGGATGGCATTCAGTGGTTACGGACAAAATACGCTACTAAACTACCTTCTCTGATAACCTGGGCTACCGGCCCAAGCCGCACCGCCGACATTGAGAAAACACTGGTAGTGGGTGTTCACGGCCCGCGAGAAGTATTTGTGTTTTTGACTGAAAATTGAGGCTTTTCATTTTATCTTGCACCAATGCTTATTCCCCAGGGAAAAAATATCTATTTTCTTTCCGATTTCCATCTCGGCACACCGGATCACAGCTCCAGTTTGAAACGGGAGAAGCATATTGTTCGATTTTTATCCCGAATAAAAGAAGATGCCGCTGCTATTTTTATCGTTGGTGATTTGTTTGACTTTTGGTATGAATACAAGAAGGTAGTACCCAAAGGATTTGTACGCATTCTGGGTAAAATGGCAGAACTTACCGATGCAGGAATACCACTCTATTTTTTTGTCGGAAATCATGATATGTGGATGAGTGGATATTTTGAACAGGAATTAAATATTCCGGTATATTATGAACCGAAGGAATTTGAGTTTAATGGAAAGAAATTTCTGATTGGTCACGGTGACGGACTTGGACCCGGCGACCGCGGTTATAAGTTTTTAAAAAAGATATTTCGAAATAAGGGATGCCAATGGTTGTTTGGGCTGCTGCCACCCTATATAGGAATGGGTTTAGCACATTGGTCGAGCAGGAGCAGCAGGGCGGCAACAGGAGAAAGCGATGCCCGGTTTTTGGGTGAGGACAAAGAGTGGCTTGTCAGTTACTGCAAAGAGGTGCTGCAACAAAAGTATTTCGACTTTTTTATTTTTGGTCACCGGCATCTTCCAATAGATTTTTCCCTGACGGGCGGTAGCCGGTATATAAACCTGGGCGACTGGATACGGTATAATAGCTATGCGGTTTTTGATGGCCACCAGGTTACATTGAAATACGAGCAATGTTGAAACTTCTCTTGTTGTGCATAGTAATGTGCGGTTACGCGTTGCCGCTATCGGCACAAACCGACTCCGTTATTAGCGCCGGACAGAAAATTATATTTTCTGCGCCGGTAAGTGTATATACCGGTTTGGCAAAACAGTTTGCTGCCGATAATCTTGGAAACCTTTACGTGTTAACGGATGCGGGACAATTGATGAAGTTGAACAACCGTGGCGATTCGCTGAATGTTTTTAATGAAGTGCGCCGTTATGGAACAGTATATGCTATGGATGTAACCAATCCAATGAAAATACTGCTCTACTACAGGAATTTTTCTACCATCGTTATGCTGGACCGCTATCTGAACATTGTCAATACTATTGATTTGAGGAAACACGGAATATTCCAGGCGAGAGCGGTGGGGCTTGCTTATGATAATAATATCTGGATATTTGATGAGCAATCATCGAAGCTTAAAAAAATAGATGAAAACGGCAAACAGATAACGGAAACAGTTGACCTGCGGCAGGTAGCGGACTTTACCTTGTTGCCGGTGAAAATTATTGACAGAGACGGGCTGGTGTATCTGGTTGACGCAACAAATGGTTTGTTGGTGTTTGATTACTACGGAACACTTAAAAATACGATAGCATTAACAAACTTAAGAGATGTTCAGGTAATCAGTGAAACCATTGCCGGGCGCAGGAAGGAAAATTTTGTGCGGTACGCCCCTGCAACACTTGATTTCAGGGAAGCATTACTGCCGGCGGCCATACGTGCAGCTAAACAAATTTACATTGCACAGCGGGGAATATATGTACTCAACAACAAGGGTATTGAACTGTATCCCTTTCAATAACTTTTTTTGATATGAACGATTTTTTTGACCGTATAGTTTTGGGTAACAGTATTGGAGAATATCTTACGGTAGCCCTTATTATTCTGGCAATGTACCTCCTTAAAAAGTACTTTAGTCGGCCAATAGCTGCCGCTATTATATTTTTACTGCACAGGATGGGTCGCAAGGTAGACCGGCAGGCTTTTATCCGCCTTATTTTAGCACCCCTGGAATCTTTCATTATTGTACTGGCAGCAATTATTGCACTTTCTTCCCTGCAGTTTCCCGAAATATTACGATTCAATTTTTATAAAACGGATGCCAAAACAATAATTGACCGGATAGCCACCGCACTGCTTATTGTATCTTTTTTTTGGCTGCTGCTCCGAATGATAGACTACCTGGCACTCGTTATTGCAAAGAAGAATGCGGGAGATGCGATGGATGGAGAACACCAGATAATCGTTTTTTTCAGAGACTTTCTCAAAGCAATGGTAGGAATAGCCGGTATTTTAACGGTTATCAAATTTGCCTTCCGTTATCAAATTATGGACCTTCTTACCGGTTTAGGTATTGTTGGCGTGGCATTGGCATTGTCTGCACGGGAAAGTCTGGAAAATTTGATTGCGTCATTTATCATATTGTTCGACAAACCCTTTGTGGTGGGCGATACGCTTAAAGTACACAATATAACGGGCACAGTAGAGAAAATCGGGTTCAGAAGTACCCGGTTACGCACCACCGAAAAAACTTATGTAAGTGTTCCTAACAAACAAATGGTTGATAGTATTGTAGATAATTTAAGTCTGCGCACCCAGCGACGAGCCGACCTGAAGCTGGAGTTGGATACAACCACATCGGCAGAACAAATTCAACAGTTGTTAGACGGAATGCACAAAATATTACGCCATCCTAAAATTGAAAACCGGAATATTTTTTTGAATGACATTGTTCAACATGGCTTTTTGGTCCAGACTGATTATTATTCCGCACCCATACCGGTAGAAGAGTTTAACGCATTGAAGCAGGA
>JADZFY010000134.1 GCA_020854215.1 Chitinophagaceae bacterium
CGGTAATCAAAAACAAGCGCCACTCCACACTCTGCAAACTACCCTTCGATGCCCACGCGTAAAACAATCCAATTAAAAAGCATCCGGTAAGGTTGACGGCAAAAGTACCTGCGGGGAAATCCCTGTTTATCCACCGAATGGCAGCAATCTGTGCGAGATACCGCAATACACTGCCGATTCCCCCACCCAGCGCTATAAACAACAACTGTTTAATCATGCATCCCGATTTTTATCGGTACAAAAGGAGGAAAAAAAAATCTGCTGCCAAAAAATATTTTTTTAATAGAATTATCGTAATATTGCGATACATTCTATTAGCATGGGCACTACAAAAGCCGAAGAGTTTTCGATAAAAGATAACCGGATTGCCAAATATGCCAGAGCATTGGCACATCCTGCACGGGTAGCTATTCTGAAATTATTGATCAGCAGGCAGGCTTGTATTTGTGGCGACATTGTAGAAGAGTTGCCTTTATCGCAAAGCACGGTATCGCAGCATTTAAAAGAGCTTAAAGAAGCCGGACTGATTAAAGGTAATATTGAAGGAGTGAGGGTTTGCTATTGTATTGATGAGGCAGAATGGAAGACGGCTCAACAAAGTATCCTCCAACTTTTCTCGGGATACAAAGGTCTTTGCGCAAAATGCTGCTGATATTTTTTTAATTTATTTAATCGAAATTTTACGATTATTCATTTTTAACTCCATATATATGTCAACACAGGAACAACTCAAAGACATCGTAAAACAAAAATACAGCGCTATTGCCCTGCAGGATAAAGCTACCAACCAATCATCCTGCTGTGGTGCCGGTGGCTGCTCTACTGAGGTGTATAACATCATGACGGACGATTACAGTGCAATGGAGGGATATGTTGCCAACGCCGACTTAGGATTGGGTTGCGGACTCCCTACGGAATTTGCAAAAATAAAGCGGGGCGATACGGTAATAGACCTGGGCAGCGGGGCAGGTAATGATTGTTTTGTTGCGAGAGCAGCTACGGGTGAAACAGGAAAAATTATTGGTATTGACTTTACACCGGCAATGATTGAAAAAGCCAGGGCAAATGCCCAACAACTCGGCTATTCCAATGTTGAATTCCGTCAGGGCGATATTGATGATATGCCCGTAGCCGCAGACAAAGCCGATGTGGTAGTAAGCAACTGCGTATTGAACCTTGTACCCGACAAAGCCCGTGTGTTTAAGGAGATATACCGGGTGTTAAAGCCGGGCGGGCATTTCAGCATTTCAGATGTTGTGTTAGTGGGTGAATTGCCCGAAGGTATTAGAAAAGATGCTGAAATGTATGCAGGTTGTGTGTCCGGAGCCATTGCAAAAGAAGAATACCTGAAACTGATAACAGCAAATGGTTTTGAGAACATAACGTTACAAAAAGAGAAAGCGATTCGTATCCCGGATGATATTTTGAGCAGGTATTTGGATAATGCCGGGATGGACAGATTTAAATCGGGGGATTTTGGGATTGTCAGTATTACTGTATATGCAGAAAAACCCATCGGTGGAAATGCTTTATGCTGCGGAACAGATTGCTGTAATTAATATGCAAGTTTACCCAAATGAAAAAGATACTGGTGCTCTGCACCGGAAATAGCTGCCGCAGTCAGATTGCGGAAGGATACCTGAAATATTTTGCCGGTAATCAGGCAATGGTTTACAGCGCGGGCATTGAAGCGCACGGTGTAAACCCCCGTGCAATCGCCACAATGAAGGACGATGGTATAGACATTTCAATGCAAACCTCAAATCTTGCGAAAGATTACCAGACAATTGAATTTGACTACATTATTACCGTTTGTGATCATGCAAAAGAAAGGTGTCCGGTGTTCTCATCCGCTGCACAACAATTTCATCATCAGTTTCCTGATCCGGCAAAAGTCACGGGAACTGAGGAAGAAGTAAAACGGGCATTTGAACAGGTAAGGAACAGGATTAAAGCCTATGCAATGAAGTTTGTAGAAGAGCACGTCATCCCCGCATTGCACGATAAGTGAAATTGAATGAAAGCCTGAGATCAGTTCTTTTTGTTTTCTTCTTTGTATTTCTTCTCTGCTGCTGCGGCTTTTTCAAAGTCGAGCACTACGCCATTGATACAATACCGCAAACCGGTTGGAGGAGGTCCGTCCTCAAACACATGCCCCAGGTGTGCTTTGCAGCGTCCGCACATTACTTCCGTTCTTTCCATACCGGCGGTGTGATCCGGCGCATAAATAATACTTCCCCTGGAAATGGGTTCGTAAAAACTGGGCCAGCCGCAACCGCTTTCAAATTTGGTATCACTTCTAAACAATGCATTACCACAGGCAGCACAAAAATAGGTTCCGGCTTCGTGAAACTTTTCGTACTTGCTGCTCCACGGTCTTTCTGTACCTTTTTGCCTGGCGATATAATAAACGTCATCCGGCAAAATTTGCTTCCATTCCGCGTCAGTTAAATTTACTTTCGACTTGTCTGTACGGGAATACACTATGTTGTTATTTGTTTTTTCCATTTTAGCTGATGATTGTTTTGGAGA
>JADZFY010000135.1 GCA_020854215.1 Chitinophagaceae bacterium
AATGGAAAGGCATAAAATTATATTGTCCACCCAATGTTATTGCCGATGAGCCATACTTTGTAAACGGTATAGCTAACCCTGCTTCGGGCGATGCGGCAAAGTACAGGCCCGATTTACCGCCTGAAAATTCTCCGAGGTATTGGTTATAGTTCACAAAGTTGCCACCTACCCCTGCTCCAATATAAGGTTGTACCCTGCCGCCGGGCACCAGGTTGAATCTGCCCTTTATCATTACGGGAACGGTTTGAATTGAATTGGTTAACACTGCCGACACCATGCCGCCTTTGGTTGGATATACGTCCCTCGGATACTTTTGATAGTAGTCGCTATAGCCCGCTTCCAGCCCTACCGAAAACTGGTGCGACAATTGATATAGTATATTCGCGTTCCATCCGCGAAATGAAGTTTTGCTGACCAGATCGGATTTGAAACTTCCTGTTGGCGTATTAACTGCATAATTGATATTCATCGTGAACTTATGCTGTTGTGCGAACAATGGAAACGCCAATCCGGAACACAAAACGGTGAAAAAAATTATTTTGAAAGGTTTCATGATTGTAATTTTTAAGTGGGTTCATCTTTGTCTTTTTACTGAATACTACCGGTGCTGATATAGGGCGACTGGTCAAATAGCGCTTTTACCTGTGAGGACGCTGTTGAAGCGTCGAAAATAGCTTCGCCTCTGATTAGTCCGCTCCATACTCCTTCGATTTTCTTATTGCTGCCCGCGTCTTTGAGGTCCACCATTTCTATGGATAATGCTCCCTCACGAATTTGGTAAACGGAATAAGAAACATAAGGGAAGTAATAGTCGTAGCCACCGTAGCCCCAATAATACGGATCCCAAAACTGATTGTAGTAACCCCAGTAAGAAGGATAACTGATTACGCCGGTTTGGTCGTTATATACTTTACTGATGTTAATACCCAAATCAGGATGAGCGTCATTGGATACCGGTTGATAGCCGCGTGCGTTCATATTGTCTTTTACTGCCTGTATGAAGGCGGCATCTGATTCGGACAGTGTACGCTTTTGCAAATTTCCATTCTTAATAACGGCCACCGAGTCTGCAATGCTATAGGTGTTAAAGGAACTGAAATGTATGGTGCTGTCGTAGTTGGTAATATAAATCCGGCTTTCTTCATTGGTCATGTTTTTCAGGGGATCTTTGGAACAGCCCGTCAGCAAACTCACTCCAATGATGGCTCCGAACAAAGCCAGGAACATTTTTTTTTGTTTCATAATTCATGCTTTTTGTATCTATTGACACTACCGCTGCCGGATTGTTTAAAGATTAACGCTAAGGTTAACATTGCACTAACAAAGGCGATGTACCATTCCGGTCAGTTCCTTGATTGGCTTTCTTCGAAGGAAACCACTGTCGCATTGTTTGTTTGGAAAAAATGTACCGTTGTGCGGGCTCTGATCTTGTTGAATTGCCAGGGGTATTACGCCATCTGGTGTCGTGTTTGCCGGCTAACTAAAAGTTTACACTTAGAAATCCTCTACTGTTTATTCGAATTCTTTTCATTTTTGGGAATAATTTGGGGTATGGAATTGATTTTATTTTGTTTTTGTGTAACTTCCTGATTTCTACGATAGTTGAAATATGAAATATAGTCCTGTTTTTTTTGTTTTTGTTGTGTCGAATTGAGTTGCGGGAAAGGAAATTAAAGTAACGACTGTCAACAACAATGAAAAAGCAAAATCCGAAAAACCAGTCTTATGATGCGCATTCTTATTGCTGATGATCATGCAATTGTTCGAAAAGGATTAAAACAACTCATTCGTGAGGAGTATCCCTCCGCGGATCTGGGAGGTGCCAAAGACGCGGAGGAGTTGATGAACAAATTGATGGATGCGCCGTGGGATATTGTGATCTGTGATCTCAATATGCCCGGGCGAAGCGGTTTAGATGCTTTGCATCAAATCAGGCAGGCCTTTCCATCCTTGCCGGTATTAATTATGAGTATGTATCCCGAAGACCAGTATGCCATTCGGGTGATTAGGGCGGGTGCTGCCGGTTATCTCGGAAAGGACCGGATTCATGAGGATATCATTAAGGCCATCCACACTGTATTACTCGGGAAGAAATTTATTACACCCTCCGTTGCGGAAAAACTTGCGGAAGCATTGGGTGGTAACGGCAAGGATGATGAGCTTCATGAAAAGCTCTCCGACAGGGAGTTTGACGTGTTTAAACTTATTGCCGAAGGAAAAGCCGTATCGGATATCGCCGAACAGTTATCCTTAAGCGTTACTACGGTGAGTACCTATCGGTCAAGGGTACTTGAAAAAATGGATATGAAATCCAATGCGGATCTTACCCGTTACGCGCTGGACAATAAGCTCATCTGATACCGTAACAGCCGTTACGCATGCGGATGGTATATAGTAATGCTGCAGAAGCGCACTTACATCCTTCACTAAGTCTGTTATTCTTTCCATCTCTTCCTACTACAACCTTGTAGTAGTCTGTCTACAAGGGTTCGGCTTTTCAATCTACATTTCAATTTACCAGTGTTATATATCTTCCTTATTCAATTTCAACCTCATACAACCTTTTTGAATGCTCAGGATATTGCTGGCCGATGATCATGAATTTATTCGCAAGAGCCTCAGGCAAATCCTGATGGAAGAGTTCCCTTCTGTGTTGATTGGCGAGGCCGGTGATACGAAAACTTTGATAGAAATGGTGCTTTCGGAACCGTGGGACCTGGTGATTTCTGATATTTCCATGCCAGGTGGCGGTGGACTTGAAGCACTGCATTATATACAGCTGCGCTTACCCGCGTTACCCATACTGATATTGAGTATATATCCTGTTGAACAATTCGCACCGCGTGTAGTACTTGCCGGAGCTTCGGGTTATCTGAATAAAGATGCGCCACCAGAGCAACTGTTGCAAACCGTTAAAGAAATACTTGCCCGCCGCTAATATGGATTTATTTTTTCGTGAATAATTAATTCTACTTTTAAAAGTTAGAAAACTGGTTCCGGGTTGTTCATAGCTGTTGAGGAGTTATTAATAAGAGCATAAAATGGTAATGTGTTTGATAGCGTGATAGCATGTCAAAAACAGATGGAAGAAATAGGAGTTCCTCCGCACAGGCAGTTATACGCCATCAGGAAGTGAACTATTTAGAAGTGAACTATTTAAATAAAAAGTTAGGAACCCACTCCGGAAAAAACGGATTGAATAGACAATGGAAACGTTACAGTGATCCTGCTTCGGGATATATTGATTTCACCCAATTGTTCGATGGGGTTAGAAAATGTTGTAGCCTATTCGTGGAGAACGATGGTGACGAACAGTGCAAAAACGTTCAATTCGGTATTGGCAGTAGCGATGTTGTACGGGTACGGGTGAATGGCAGGCTCGTGCCCGGTCGCCGGATTATCAGGAGGGCACAGGTTAACGGGATCGAATAATGGTTTCGTTGCATAAGGGAGAAAATGATATCTTAGTAAAAGCAGACCCGTTGAAAAGAGGCTGGGGATTTGTTTTTCGGAAATAAAGTAATAAGATAAAGCCGGAAAGAATGAAACCAAAGAAATGCGCCTCGGGTCATTTATCCAATAGGATATGCAACACAAACGAAGAAAATTTTTGAGGATTGCCGGACTTACAGGTTTTGGCCTTTCCGGCGGAAGCATAACGAACAGTTTTGCGCATCTCATGGGTATTTCCAATACACAGCAAGCATCGGTTTCAAATGATAAAATGATGGATACTGAAAATCATAAAGGCATGGATGGAGCCCAACAGAGTCTGATTGGGCTATATGGTTCCTGGGCTGCCGGATTAACAGCGGGCCGATTACCGTCGTTTTCTTACCGCCATGAGAAATGGAAGAATATAGAAGAGTGGCGAAAAGCAGCACGGCAACAACTGGAAGATCGGTTATCCATTCCTGTTATTGAAGGTTTTCCGGAAGTAACCCTAAAGAGACAATTGGAATATGATGGGTTGCATATTGAGGAAATAAGCTGGAAACTCCCTTATGGCCGCCCTACCGAAGCGATTGTACTAAAACCCATGAATGTTAAGGGACGCCTGCCCGGCATATTGGCCTTTCATGACCACGGCGGTAATAAATACCTTGGCACACGAAAAATTACACGTATTTCTGATCAACAAAATTCTGTTGATGTTGCCCATCAGCAGGAGTCATATGAAGGCACTGCATGGGCAAACGAAATCGCCAAAAGAGGGTATGTGGTAATGGTATCCGATGCCTTTCCTTTTGCCAGCCGCAGAGTGTTGCTTCAGGATGTGCCCGGGCATCTCCGCAATGGTTTAAACGATAATGATCCGGAGAATCCCCAAAATATAAAGGCATATAACCAGTGGGCGGCAGAGCACGAGCATGTGATGGCAAAATCCCTGTTTAGTGCCGGCACTACCTGGCCCGGTGTGTTTTTTGCAGAAGATAGAAAGGCGCTGGATGTACTGTGTGCAAGAAAAGATGTGGATGCCAGCCGTATTGGTTGTGGTGGATTATCGGGTGGAGGGATGCGTACCGTTTTTATGGGTGGTTTGGATGAAAGAATCAAATGCGCAGTTTGTGTGGGCTTTATGACCACCTGGAAAGATTTTTTGCTGAACAAATCTTTTACCCATACCTGGATGACCTATGTGCCACTGCTGCCCAATGAACTGGATTTTCCGGAGATTTTGGGATTGAGGGCGCCACTACCCACCATGGTGTTAAATGATATTGATGATGGCTTATATACTTTGCCTGAAATGAAGCATGCAGATGAAATACTGCGTGAAGTGTACCACAAAGCGGGTGCACAGAACCATTATCAGTGTAACTATTATCCCGG
>JADZFY010000136.1 GCA_020854215.1 Chitinophagaceae bacterium
CTTCCTTTAACCTTTACGGAAGCAAACGGAACCGGGCCACCGTTGATATCCGTAACCCGACCGGTTATGGTTTTTGTTTGAGACCATGCAAATGCAGTAATCAGCATCAGCATAGTGAGCAGTGAAAAAATTTTTCTCATGATTTTTGTTTTGAATGAAGGCGTAAAGATACAGAGATTTAAAAAATATTAAACTTCTGTTAAATCCCTGAGATTTATCAAAGGATTTACAAAACAGACAAATAACGGAAGACATTAGCTGCTTATTTTATAAATAGTATTGCACAAATAATCTCAACGGAACATCAGCATATCCGGTTTTAATCATTTCTCCCTGTGGAAAGCCGCGAGTAATACCGGTAAAAGCACCAGGTTGGTAACCGTTGCCGCAAGTAATGTAAGGGAGGTGAGCCAGCCAAGGGCCATTGTGCCGCCAAAGCCACTAAAGATAAAAATGCTGAATCCCGCTATCAAAACTAATGAGGTATAAATAATACTAATACCGGTGTGATGAATGGTTTGTAAGATGGTGGGCTTGGCCCGGTTGTGGTTTGCAGGCAACTCCTGACGGTAGTTTACCAGAAATCGAATGGTAACATCAATGGCAATACCTAAAGCAATACCAAAAATCAATACCGTAGAGGGTTTTAGAGGAACCCCCACCCAGCCCATAATACCGGCGGTAAGCATCAGCGGCACAATATTGGGAACCAGGGAGCAAATCAAAATCCGGAATGACTTAAACAGATACAACATACACAGGGCTATCAGCAGGAAGGCCCACATAATGCTTTCCTGTAACCCGTTAATGATAAAACGGCTCCCTTCCAGAAAGGTAACGCTGGTGCCGGTATATGTTACTTTATACTTTGTTGAATCGAAAAGCTCATCCGACCTTTTTTTGATATCAGCCAAAATAGGTGGTAATGCTTTACTTCCCACGTCGGCCATATTTACGCTGACTCGTGTTTTTTGCCGGTTGCTGTCCATAAAGGCATGCATCACCTGCTGAAAAGCGTCTTTATTTGTATTGCCACTATTGCTATTATTGTTTGCCCTTAGGTAATCGTTTACAAATGCACCGTCAAACGCATTGGGTAAAGCATAGCTGGTGCTATCCCCATCGTAAAAACCCTGACGGGCAAATTTCAACGCCTCCACCAACGACAACGGACGCGACATTTCAGGTTTAGCTGCAATATATTGGGAAAGGGAATCTATCTTCTCGAAGATATTCAGCGCTTTCATACCCACAAATCCATATTTCTTTTTGGTATCCACCACTATCTCCAGGGGCATGATTCCCTTAAAATGCCTTTCGAAGAACTTCAGATCCGTATAAATTCTATCTGTTTGCGGAATGTCATCTACCATATGTCCTACCGACACCAGTCTCAGCATTCCGGTAACCGAAAACACCAGTACCAACCCTGTAACAATCCAAATTATCCGGGTATGGTTAAACACCCAACGCTCTGCAAGGGTTAGTGCATGATCCAGCCATTTGGAATCGAGGTATTTAACATGCTTCTGTTTAGGAGGCGGCAAATAACTCAAAACAGCAGGAATAGCGGTGAGCGAAATAAAAAATATAGCCATGATGCTGATCCCCGCTACCATGCCAAACTCTTTGAGGATGGCACTTTTGGTGAGTGCAAATACTGCAAAACCTATTGCGGCAGAAATATTGCAAAACAGCGTAACAATCCCCATCCGGTTTACCATTTCCACCAGGGCTTTTCGTTTTTCACCCGTATCCTGCCATGCCGTATGGTATTTGTTGAGAAAATATATACAATTCGGAATTCCAATAACAACTATGAGTGGCGGAATTAATGCGGTAAGCAGACTAATGTTATAACCAAACAAATGCATGATGCCGATACTCCAAATTACACTGATAATAACAACACCCAACGATAACGCGGTTGCACTCAGTGACCGGAAGAAAAGCATAAGGATAACAGCGGAAATTAAAACCGACCCCAAAAGAAACCAACGCATCTCTTTTTCCACTTTAATGGCCATATTAGTACGGATGAGTGGCAGCCCACTGATATGCATATCAATGTGATGCGCCTCACCAAACTGATAAACCAACGATTCTATTTGGGCTATTACTTTCTCTCTCGCCTTGGAACCCAGCACATCTTTGTTAATCCGTACGCCAATCAGGTAGGCATGCGTTTCCGGATTGTACAGCAACCCTTTATAAAATGGCAGAGAACGAAAAACGCCTGCAGCACTGTCAATTTCCTGCTGCGTAGTTGCCTGTTGGGGAAATACCGGTTCTACAGCTAATTTTTGCGTACTGTCGTTCTTTACCAGGTTAACGGCTCCGGCTACGCCCAGCACGGCTTCTACTTTATCAACCGCTTTCAGGGCGCGCCCCAGTGCAGCATAATCGTTAAATACGGGTTTCTCAAAAAGACTGTCGGTTTTACATCCCACCACGAGGGTATTGCCGTCATCGCCAAACTGCTGCTTAAATGCGAGGTATTGTTTATACAACGGATTGTCAACGGGGATCGTTCTCACAAACTCGTAACTGATGTGCACCTGCAGTGCATGATAAAGCATAAAAGCGGTAGTGCTAAAGAGCAAGATTAACAATGCCAGGCGAAAACGTAACACAAACTTCCCGATCTTAAGCCACATGAGGAGATGTTGAATTTTTGAGAAAATGCAAAGAAAGTTAATTTTTGCGGGGCATAATGGTTTTTTTCAATACCCAGTTACCCGGGTTTCCCCGACAACTAATTGGATTTGACTTAGTTTTATCCCGATTTGTATGATTCATACCACCAAAGGGCTCGTACTGCGGTGCATTGCGTACGGCGAAACATCAGTGATTGTTCAGGTTTTTACCGAATTGTTCGGCATGCAATCGTATTTGGTGAATGGCGTACGCACATCAAAGAAATCAGCGGTTAAAGGTCAGTTCTTCCAACCCTCTGCCATCCTGGATTTGGAAGTTTACCACCATGAACTCAAACAATTGCAGCGTATAAAAGAGGTGCGCTGGCACTACCTGTATCAACATGTTTTGTTCAATGTACCCAAAAATGCCGTGGCCCTGTTCATGACGGAACTGCTGCAAAAAGCATTGCGACAGCCCGAACACAATCCCGATTTGTATAATTTCACAGAGGACGCCTTTATTCAGTTAGATAAGGCCGATGTGAAGACGACAGCCGGTTATCCGTTATTTTTTGCGCTACGCCTCGCGTCGTTTTTGGGATTTGGAATACGGGATGAATTTACCCCGAAAAAATATTTGCTGGATCTTCTGGAAGGGGAATTTACGGATGCTATTCCCCCGCATCCACACTACCTGAACGAACAATTGAGTGCTACGGTTTCGCAACTGCTAAAAGTAATGCACCCCAACGATTTACCCCATCTACAATTACCGCTTTCCATAAGACGGGAACTGCTGGAGCAATTCCTACAGTTTTACGCTTTGCATATTCAGGATTTCGGCAGCATGAAGACGGTGCCTGTTTTACAGCAGATTTTATAATGTGAAGAGCCTTTCCCGCTATGGCGGAAGCAAATAATAAGAACTAAATTCCCGAATACAGGCCAGCCCGCTGTGGTGGAAACCAAAAACCAAACGAGGTATCGTGAAGCGATTTGGGGGAAACTTTCAAATTTCAAATGATTAAATTCCTTCAGGCGATTTCCCAAACTTCCTTCCCTCTCAATAGCTTATCCAGATCGCCCTTTCCCTTTGAAGCAATGGCTTCTTCAATCTGCATGGCCATTACGTCTTCATAACAAGGTCTTTCGGTATCATAAAAAACACCAAAAGGCCGGGGTAAATGTCCTTCAACAGAAGGATCATCAAACATACGTACCAATATCTGTGCTTTAAAAAAGTCTTTATCATCGTGAACCCAAAGGTCATCCTCACTAATACCATTGCCCAACGTCACCACAACGGGTTTGAACCCGTCTAGTTTTATCCCTTTATCCTTTGCACTGCCAAAGACTAATGGCTTATCCTGCTCCAGAAATATCGTTTGTTCGGGCTTGGAACCTTTATCAGTAAACATTTCAAAAGCGCCATCGTTAAAAATATTACAGTTCTGGTAGATTTCTAAAAATGATGCGCCTTTATGTTGATGACTCCGCACCAGCATTTCCTGTAAATGTTTCGGATCACGATCCATAGTGCGGGCCACAAAACTGGCATCTGCGCCCATAGCCAGCGCCAGCGGATTGAAGGGGTGGTCTATGCTACCAAATGGGGTGGATTTGGTAACCTTTTGCTGCTCTGACGTTGGCGAATACTGTCCTTTTGTTAACCCGTAAATCTGATTGTTAAACAAAAGCATGTTCACATCAAAATTCCTCCGCAAAAGGTGTATGGTATGATTTCCGCCAATACTCAGCGCATCACCATCTCCGGCAACAATCCATATACTCAACTCCGGCCGGGAAGCTTTTAAACCGGAGGCAATGGCCGTGGCTCGTCCGTGAATGGAATGCATACCATAGGTATTCATATAATAAGGGAAACGGGAGGAACATCCAATACCCGAAATGATCACTATATTTTCCTTGGGAACGCCTATACCCGGCATTACCTTTTGCATTTGTGCTAAAATGGAATAATCACCACATCCCGGACACCACCTCACTTCCTGGTCGGTAGTAAAATCTTTTGCAGTTAACACGGGTTGGGGAGAAAGCGTTGCTGTACTCATGGTTACTCAAATAACTGCAAAATTAATACTATACCAACATATAGTACCCCCGAAAGGGTTTCATAGTGGTAACATTCTCCTAAAATCGAAAATGGAAATGGCGATAAAGATGCTATTCGTGCCAGGCAGTCCGGTGTTTTAGGGCTGAGCATTACTGCCAAATACCTTTTTAAGCAGATCGGTTACCCTTGCCGCAGGATCCTTTCTTATTTTCATCTCTTCCTGTGCCACTTCATAATAAATGCCATTTAACGCTCTTTCGGTTACATACGCAGAAATGTCGGTATTTACCGGTTTGGCCGCAAACTTATTATAGGCAGAAAATACATCATCCCAATATTTTGTAGCATCCACTTTGTCTAACGCGTTTGCAATAACCGGGCGAAATGCATTGGTTAAAGGGATGGTTGTCTTACTTTTAAAATAATCGGTAGCGGCGTAATCGCCACCTTTTAATATACCGAGGGCATCAGCAATCGTCATTTCCTTAATGGCATCCACAAAAATGGGGGTAGCAGATTTCGCTGCATCCTCGGCAGCCCTGTTCATTGAAAGGATCGCCTTATCCACCAAACTGCCCAGCCCGATATTCCTTAAAGTGCTTTCCACTTTCTTTGCTTCCTCAGGCATCAGTATTTTAACCGCTGCATTACGGAAAAAACCATCCGCAGCGGCAAGCTTGCCGGTACCATTTTGAGTGCCGATACGCAATGCCTCCTTTAATCCGGAAGCTATTTCGGCGGAGGTTAAGCCGGTAGACCCGGTATTCACGCTATTCAACACCTGTTGTGCTGTTTCGCAACCGGTTAGCAAAAAGAAAAGAACGAGCGACAGCCATATTTTCATAAAGTTGCTTTCTGCTTTTTTCGAATGTTTTTATAAGACTATTTCAGTTTACGTAGTGCCTGAGCCAGCGTTTCAATCATAGCGTCAATTTCTTCTTTTTTACAAGCGCCTACGCTCAGCCGGTACCAGCCGGAATTTTTTGAAGCGCCAAAGGCATAAAATGGAACAAGGGCGATGCCTGCCTCGTTTAACAGGTATGCTGTCACGTCTTTTTGCTGCTCCAACACCGACCCCTTATCTGTTCTTAACCCCCGGGCAGTAATGCTCACCGTGAGATATATAGCAGCCTGGGGTGCTATGGCATCCACAGGTAAACCCTCCGACTTTAAACGCAAAAAACCTTCGTAAATTTTTTGAAGTCGAAAGGAGAGTTCCGCCTTAAAATGCTGCAGATAGTTATTGATGTTTTCGTGTTGCCCGAGATATGCAGCTACTGCTTTTTGTTCGGCCATTGGCGCCCAAGCGCCCACGTGGGAAAGAATTGCTTTCATTTTACCCAATACCGCTTCGGGACCCATTGCCCAACCCACTCTTACCCCGGTGGCAGCAAAACACTTGCTGATTGCATCTATATACACCGTATATGCTTTCATTTGCGGGCGGAGCGAAACCGGGTCGTAATGCCGGACATTGCCATGAGTAAGTTGCCAGTACATTTGATCATACAACACATACAGCTTCTTTTCAGCTGCGCCGCGGCGTTTGTTTTCCTCCAGCACCATATCGCAAATGGCTTCCAGCGCCCCTTTGGTGAAAGTAGTTCCTGTAGGGTTCTGGGGCGAGCACAATGCGAGGATTACGGCATCGTGAATGTGAGGTTTAATATCCTCTGCGGTAGGCATAAAATTGTTTTCAACGCGTGCCTCCACCTCACAATGTACACCTTCAACAAAATGCGTGTAGTGATTATTGTTCCAGGATGGAACTGCATAAATTACTTTATCGCCTTTATCGGCAATGGTTCTGAAAAAAGCATAGATCAGTGGCCTGCCCCCCGATGCTACCAATATTTCCCGGCTGCTGTACTTCAGTCCTTCCTTGTTCTCCAAAAATTGAGACAGCGCCTCGCGCAAATCCACATTACCCTCCGCGGCCGGATAATTGGTAAAATGCCTGCGATAGGCATTTACAATTTCGTCCTCTAAGTCCTGCGGAATGGGGAATATTTCGGGATTAAAATCACCAATGGTGAAGTTGTAAATTTTTTCTCCCTGCCGTATTTTTTCTCTTATCTCTCCACCGAGTTTAACGATCTCCGACCCAATTAATGTTTCAGCAAGCTGTGAAAAATGTTCATGAGTAGCGAAGTCTTTTTCTGCGCTTGCCATCTGTTTTACGTTATCCTTCATATTGGCAAATTTACCCCGGTTAGCGGAGAAGCCAAGATTAATTTGGATATACTCATAAAACCAATGTCCATATGCTTCGCCTTTTCTGAACCATGAGCTGTTCATCCAATAATTCACACATAAAACCGCGCCGTCAGCCTTTCTTCAAAACAATTACCCCACTTGCTTATCCTCTTAAATGATAGGCTTTGGGTTGCACAAAGGCCCTGATGCCCTGGTATGACAACGTAGCGCCCAGTCCTGAACTTTTTCTGCCCGACCATGGCAAGCCGGCACTCACCCGGTCGCAACAGTTCCAGTACACCGTACCCGTATCCATTTGTTTCATTACAGCTTCCGCCCGTTCAAAATTTTTGGAATATACTGCTGCGGTAAGTCCGTATGGCGTGTCTTTCATCAATTCCACTGCCTCCCGGTCATCTTTCACCTTTTGAATGCCAATTACCGGGCCAAAGGATTCCTCGGTCATCAGTTTCATGTTATGATTGGTGTTAACAACTACCGTTGGTTCAAAATAATATCCCCGCGATCCGGCAATGTTCCCACCCAGCAATACCGTGCCTCCTTTCTCTTCCGCGTCTGCCACCTGTTGTTTCAGGAAGTCTATTTGCTCCTTACGACTTAAAGGCCCAATTTCTGTTGTCTTTTTCAACGGATCGCCGATCACCATTTTTTTTGCCTTATCCACAAATGCCTCGATGAACCGGTCGTACACTTTCTCCTGTACATAAATTCTTTCTACTGCACAGCAACTTTGTCCGTTGTTGTACACAGCTCCCTCCAACGCAGCTTCTGCCACGCTATCTACACTTTCAATATCATCCATCACGTACAGCGGATCTTTACCTCCCAACTCCAACTGAACAGGTACTAACTTCGAAGCGGTGTGCTCAGCAATATACTTACCGGTACGATAACTGCCCGTGAAAAAATATCCGTTCAACGGAAGTTCCAGCAGCGCCTGCCCGGCAGTACCTTTTCCGATAATGATTTGAAATACATTTTGGGGTATGCCTGCACGATATAACAAACGCTGAATATGCAAACCGGTGAGGGTAGCGTACTCGGATGGTTTATACAGCACGCCGTTACCGCCGATGAGCGCCGGCACAAAAACATTTACGCCCACCAGATATGGATAGTTCCAGGCCGAAATATTGGCAATAACTCCCAATGGTTCATATACAATTTTTTCCCGCGTTGCGTCTTCTTCAGTAATCCATTCTTCCGCAAGCCATTTGGCAGAATTCTTTATAAAATATTCTATTCTTTTTCGTGCACCGTTCAATTCATTATACGATTGCTGAATCGGCTTTCCCACCTCTTGTGTAAGGGTTTCGGCTAATTGATCTTTTTCTTCATCCAGCAAAGCATAAAACCTTTCTATACACGCGATACGTTCTGTTAAAGGCACAGCAACCCAGGCAGACTGGGCGATGTTTGCCTGTTGATATTTTTTTAAAATCACGTCGGGTGAGTCTTCACCAATTTCCTGAATCAACTCTTCGGTAGCGGGATTAATAATCTGCATTTGAAAAATATTAAAATGAAAATTTTGGACTATGAGGTATCCGGAATTCCGGTGCCTGCTGCCTGTTTATTTTATAAGTACTGCTTCACACTCACTTCTTTTTGCTAACGGCTGCCTCCACAAATGCTGTCCGTACATTCTTAACAAAATTACTCTCCTGATCATACATTCGTTCCGGATGCCACTGCACGAGGCATAAAAATGAATTGTTGGCCGGATCTTTTCTCTCTATCGCTTCCACTACGCCATCGGGCGCCAATGCGCAAGCGATGAGTCCCTTTCCAATTTGGTCGGCGCTTTGATGATGGTTGCTGTTTACAAGTCCATCATTTTGCCCAATTACTTCAAACAACCAGGAGTCGGGATCTACCTGCACACCATGATAACGATCTTTATCCGTAGGCAGCTTGGAGTGATTAAACTTTCCCCAGGCAGGAATATCCGGGATGAGGGTACCGCCAAAAAAAACATTGGCAATTTGTAGTCCCCTGCAAATGCCCAGTACCGGAAGGGCATTTGCCTCGGTATATTCCAGCACTTTCCACTCGAATGCGTCTCTCTCTTCACTCACATCATCCGCATAACAATACGGATACCATTCCGGGCGATTATAAAATCGCGGATGAACATCTTCTCCCCCGGTAAGCACCACTCCATGACAGTGCTGCAAGTCGTGCAGATTTTGTGTTTTACCACTCAACTGAATCACTTCAACAGCACTGTCTGCCGCTAATATCCAATTGCTGTAATTGGCATACTTGCTGCAATCCGTAACTCCAATAATAATTTTTCCGGGCATTTAGAGCGCTTTTAAATACAACTGTCTGAAATCTTCTCTTGATACGGGTTTGGGATTATTAGGATGAGCAAAATCCGCAAACGCCAGGTCGGCCAGCGTTTCTATATGCTCTTCTTTTACGCCGATATCGCGCAGGTGATGAGGGATGTTGACTTTAGTATTCAGATCAAACAAGTATTGAACCACTGCATCACCCGTTTCCTTTTTCAATTCGAGTGTTTGGGCTATGCGCTGAAATTTATTTTCGAAACCTGCAATATTAAAGTCCATTCCGTAGGGAATATTTACAGCATTGGCCAGTCCGTGGTGGGTGTCTAACAAGGACGAGAGCGGATGTGCCAGTGAATGTACCACACCCAGTCCCTTTTGAAAGGCGATGGCGCCCATCATAGAACCCAACAGCATTTTACTTCTCGATTCCAGATCGGGCCTATTCGTAGCGGTTTCAAGCGACTCATGGATAAGTCTCATCCCTTCCAGCGCAATGCCATCACACATAGGATGGTAGTTTTTTGCAAGAAAGGCTTCCATATTGTGGGTGAGTGCGTCCATGCCGGTAGCTGCTGTAATGGGAGCGGGGATATCCATGGTTAAGACCGGATCGGCAAAAACAATTTTCGCCATCAGTTTCGGCGAAAACAAAATTTTCTTCTGATGGGTTTCATCATCGGCAATGATGGCGCTGCGGCCCACTTCGCTACCCGTACCGGAAGTAGTAGGTACCGTAATAAAATGCGGCACATCATTGGTTACATACACATCGCCGCCTATCAGGTCGTCATATTTAAATAAATCTTCACGATGATGTATGCGTAGCACAATAGCACGGGCCACATCCAGCCCTGCACCTCCGCCAATACCTATGATACTGTCGCGTCCGGTATTATCCCATACATCCGTTCCCTTGTACACATCAGATTTAACCGGATTTTTGTGGATGTCGGAAAACACTTCTGCTGAAATACCCTGCTTTTGTAAATCACTCACAATTCCCTTGAAAAAAGGCAATAGCGCCACATTGGGATCGGTAACAATCAGGGGGGCTTTAAGTCCGTGTTGTAGTAAATATTGGGGCAATTCTTTAACCACGTTTGCACCAAAGCGAATTGTGGTTGGAAAATTATACTGATAAATCTTGTCGAAAAGCATATAACAGATTTGAAATTTTTAATTTGAAATTTGAAATTCTCCCGGTCCGCTCACAATCTTACGGTCTTACCATCTTACAGTCTTACGGTCTTACCATCTTACAGTCTTACATCTTACAGTCTTACGGTCTTACCATCTTCCGTTATATTATCTCCAAATACCGTTTCAGTTCCCAGTCGGTAACCACTTTAGCAAACTGTCGCCATTCCCATTCGCGCGTTCCGGTAAAGTGTGCCACAAACTGCTCCCCAAATAACTCTTTGGCTACGGCCGATTGTTTCATTGCCTGGGTAGCCTGCCATAAGCCCGCAGGCAAAATACCGTGTTTAGTGTCCGCATAACCATTGCCGGTAGTTGCGGGTATTTGCAGTTTCATTTTCTTGCGAATGCCATATAATCCCGAGGCCAGGCAGGCGGCCATGGCGAGATAGGGGTTAGAGTCTGAACCCACCACTCTGGTTTCCAACCGTGTTGACTTTTCTCCGGTGGGCAGGGCACGTAATGCGGTTGTGCGGTTATCAATAGCCCAGGTAAGGGTGGTTGGCGCCCATGCCCCTTCCACGAGGCGTTTATAACTGTTTACCGTAGGTGCATACATGGGAAGGATATGCGGGAGGCAATACAATTGTCCTGCAATATAGCTCTCCATTAATGCACTGATTCCCGTCTTGGTTTTCTTGTCGTAAAAGAGATTACGTTTGGCATCCGATGACCAGAGGCTCTGATGAACGTGTCCGCTGCATCCGGGCAAACTCTCACTGAATTTTGCCATAAAGGTGGGAAGTACGCCATGGCGAAAACCAATTTCCTTTACCCCGCTTTTAAATAGTACAGCCCGGTCGGCTGCTTCCAAAATTCCGGAGTACATAATAGCCGCTTCGTACACGCCCGGGCCGGTTTCGGTATGAAGCCCTTCAATAGGAATATCGAATTTTTTCAGCAGATCAAAGAGGTCGTGAAAAAAGGCGCTGTTTTGGGATGCCCTCAATACAGAATACCCAAACATGCCATGGGTCAGGGGCTTCAGATCCCGAAATTTGCCGGCATACAACTCAGACGTGTTATCCTTGAGATTGAACCATTCAAACTCCTGCGAACAAAATGAAATAAACCCTTCCTCCTTCGCCTGGCGATCAATTTTTTTCAGCAAAGCTCTTGGACAAACAGCAGCACAGTTTCCACTTCCATCATCAAAATCAGCCAGGAAAAAGGGCAGGTCATTTTCCCAGGGGATTCGCCGAAAGGTTTGGATATCTACTATGGCTGTAGCATCAGGATAACCGGTATGCCAGCCGGTAACCGTAGCGTTATCATAGGCCACATCACCGGCATCCCAGCCAAACACCACATCGCAAAACCCAAAACCGCCGGAGGCTATGGATTTGAATTTTTCGAAACTGATGACCTTGCCACGTAACACCCCGTCGAGGTCGGTTACGGCTAATTTAACTTTTTGCGTGTTCTGATCGGAGAGTTGCTGAAGCAGCTTAGTTACTGTTATTTTCGGGGGCATGCAGGGATTTTTTTACAAAAAAGTGAAACCATATATAACTTAAAAGAAGAATTCCGAAGAATACTATGGCTACCTCAATATTCAGGGTAATCATAGCGAGGAGCGAAATTAGGGCAATTATTAACGCAACAACAGGAAAATATGGGTAAAAAGGTACCCGAAACGGACGCTCCAGTTCCGGCTCCCTTTTCCGGAGCACCAATACGGTGATCATCGAAAAAATATATAAGGTAATTGCACCAAAACAGGCAATCGTAATAATCTGGGCCGTCTTTCCCGTGAGCAACGCTACAATTCCAATCACCATATTTATGAGTAACGCGTTGGCCGGAGTTTTAAATCGTGAATGAACACGCCCAAAGGATTTTGGAATATACTTTACTCTCCCAAACTCAAAGGTTGCCCGTCCTGCAGCAAGAATAATTCCGTGAAAAGAGGCTACCAGCCCCATCAGCCCAATAGTAATGAGCAGATGGTACAACCAACCGCTGTTACCGGTAATTTTTTCCAGTGCAAGCGGTAATGGAGAATCGGAAGGAGGTGCACCTGGTGAAGGATAAACGATGGCCTCCCAGCCCGCCACGCCAACGGACGACATGAAGGTAAGAATACACAAGATGATCAGGGTGAGAAGTGCCGAACCGAAGCCGAGCAATACATTGCGCTGCGGATTGATAGCCTCCTCCGCCACATTGGCTACTCCTTCAATCGCCAAAAAAAACCAAATGGCAAAAGGGATAGCTGCCCATACGCCGTTCCACCCGTGAGGAAAGGCGTTATGTTCAATATTCCGGAGCTCAAAATGAGGCAGGGTAGCGCCTGCAAAAATGAGGAGTTCTACCACCGCCAGAATGGTAATCACCAGTTCGAAAGTGGCAGCGGCTTTTACGCCGTAAATATTGAGTGCAGTAAAAATAAGGTAGGCAACAATGGCTATAACAGTAACGGGTACCTGTGGAAGAAAAATATGGAAGTAGGCTCCGATGGCAGCGGCTATAGCAGGCGGGGCAAAAACAAATTCAACAATCTGCGCCATTCCCGCCAGGAATCCTGCATCTTTTCCCAGCGCCCGGGTGGCATAGTCAAATACACCGCCTGCTTTCGGAATAGCACAGGCCAACTCGGTGTAGGAAAAGGTAAACGTAATATACAGCACGATTATCAGCAACGTAGCTAACGCCAATCCATAGGTTCCACCGGCTGCTAATCCAAGATTCCATCCAAAGTACATACCCGATATCACATAACCCACACCCAATCCCCAAAGCATTAAGGGACCAAGGGTACGGGGCAAATGAGTTGGGGAAGGATTATGCGGCGGCGAAGAAGTCATAAGCAAATGAAAGCGTTGAAGGTAATAAAATATGACCGATTTGATTTAAATTGTAATCATGAAAAACATCCTTTGCTGCCTGCTAACCCTGTGCTGCTATGTGCAGCTTACTGCACAGCCTCCTGCACGATACCATGTGCTGGTGCACGAAATTATGGCGAATCCTCCCTCCTTATCCGAGCTCCTTCCCAACAGCAAGTACATAGAGCTGTATAACGCTTCGCCATACCCACAGGATCTGTATGAATGGAAGATTAGTGACGGCAGCAGCATGGCAATTATTAGCGAGCATTTTGTCCTCCAACCAGATAGTTTTGTGATTATTTGTGCGATGAGCGGAACACAAGCAATTTCCGTATTTGGCAAGACCATTGGTGTTAGTCGCTTCCCCGCGTTAAGGGTAAACGGTGACAGGCTATCGCTCCTTTCTCCCGAAAACGCAGTAATTCATGCTGTACAATATTCCCGCAGCTGGTACAAAAATGAATTAAAACAGGCAGGGGGCTGGTCGTTGGAAATGATAGATGCAAAAAATCCCTGCGGTGGTGCAGACAACTGGAAAGCAAGTACGGATAGACGAGGCGGCACGCCAGGGAGTTACAATTCTGTTGCCGCTGGCAACCCGGACCAAAACGCGCCACAACTGCTACATGCCTATGCTACGGACAGTTTACACGTAACACTGGTATTCGATGAAAGCCTGGACAGCACGCAGGCATCCCAATCGAAAAATTTCACCTTCAATGAAACCAGTATAATTGAACGGGCTACGCCAATGGCACCGTTTTTTAATACCGTGTTATTGAAACTTGGCAAACCTCTCGCTAAACATACCATATACCAGGTGCAGGCCAAAAATATATATGATTGTGCAGGCAATACTATAAGTAACTCTGCCATAGTAAAAACGGGGCTGGAGGAAATGCCTGAATCGGGCGATATGGTTATAAACGAAATATTGGTGAATCCAAAAGCTAATGGAGCAAAATATGTAGAATTGTATAACCGCAGTCAACGCATTTTCAACCTAAAATCTCTTCATATCGCAGGCAGGAATAGTTCAGGTGAACTGTCCGAAATTAAACCACTCCGTACCGAGTCAGCACTAATTTTCCCTGGTGATTTCGTGGTGGTAACCGATGACGCCGTTGCCGTTAAGCAACAGTACCTGGTAAAAACACCCGATGCTCTTTTGGAGATACCCTCCATGCCATCG
This sequence comes from Chitinophagaceae bacterium, assembly GCA_020854215.1. Classification (GTDB taxonomy): domain Bacteria; phylum Bacteroidota; class Bacteroidia; order Chitinophagales; family Chitinophagaceae; genus Agriterribacter. The sequence goes on from JADZFY010000136.1 coordinate 14,448, forward strand.
TTCCCTATGGCAAGTGGTACCGTGGTTGTGCTAAATGCCCAGGGTGAGGCAACCGATGAACTGCGTTATGATGAGCGATGGCATTTTGAACTAATCACCAACACGAAAGGCGTTGCACTGGAAAGAATAGATGTAAACCAACCCACACAGGATCAACACAACTGGCATTCCGCTGCTGCCAACGCAGGATACGGAACGCCCACCTATCAGAACTCCCAAACCGGCGCCCATACACAGGTAACAGGTGAAATCAAAATCAGCCCGGGTATCTTCTCGCCGGATAATGACGGCCACGATGATTATTTAAGCATCCATTATCGCTTTCCGGAACCAGGTTATGTATGTAACATTACTGTATTTGATGCCCGTGGCAGGATCGTCCGCTTTGCAGTGCGCAACGGGCTGTGCGGAACAGAAGGATTTTTCAGATGGGATGGGCTGGATGAAAACAAACAGCCGTTGAGCATGGGCATGTACATTTTACTAACGGAAGTATATACCCTAAGCGGAAGAACAAAGCAATTTAAACAAGTGGTAACCCTGGCCAGAAGGAGATGATGTGAAACTATGGCAGATGACAACCATCCGGCGTTCATAATGGAATTATAAAAAGCTGCCTGCTCTATACTGATCCGCGCATTTATGCCGACATTTGCCTATTCTGTACGCATCTTCCCGTTATTCTTCATCAAAAAAACAGGCGTGAATCAACGGCAACTTTTTTTACAACATGTAGCACAAACTTCAGAAGCGCCTCTGGCTCTTGAAATTGTGAAAGCCAGCGGTTCCACCTTGTGGGACGTAAACGGCAAATCCTATATTGATCTCATAGCCGGTATCAGTGTATGTAATATCGGGCATTGCCACCCGGAGGTAACAGCCGCAATAAAAAACCAGGCAGATCAGTACCTGCATTTGCTGGTGTACGGCGAACTGGTGGAAACACCTCAGGTAGCTTACGCGCATTACCTTACTCAACATTTACCGGCCACACTCAACTCCGTGTACTTCACCAACTCAGGAGCAGAAGCTGTTGAAGGTGCCATGAAACTGTGTAAGCGATACCGCAACAAAACGCAAATCATTGCCTTCAACCAGTCGTACCACGGCTCCACGCAGGGTGCGTTAAGCATTATTGGCGACGAATACTGGCGCAATGCCTATCGTCCGCTATTACCCGGTATTCTGCACCTTGACTACAATTCATTTGATGATCTCCGTTATATTACAACAGACACCGCCTGTGTGATTGCCGAAACGGTACAGGCAGAGCGGGGTGTTATTGCACCCACGCTGGCATGGATGCAGGCTTTACGCAAAAAGTGTTCAGAAACGGGCTGCCTGCTGGTATTGGATGAAATTCAAACCGGATTTGGAAGAACGGGCAGTCTCTGGGGGTTTGAACAACTGAACGTAATACCCGATATTGTATTGATGGGAAAAGCGCTCGGAGGCGGTATGCCGCTCGGTGCATTTATTGCCGACAGAAAGCTGATGCAAAGCTTCACAAACAACCCTGTGCTTGGGCATATCACCACTTTTGGCGGACACCCTGTGAGTTGTGCCGCAGGACTCGCCACGATGAAGGTATTGCAGGAAGGCCATCTTGTTTCTGAAGTAAATATCAAAGCAGGAATTTTCCTGTCTTTGCTGAAGCATCCTCGTATTAAAGCGGTACGTTCAGCAGGATTATTGATTGCCGTTGAATTTGAAAGCTATGAAACGAATAAGGCAGTTATTGACAGGTGCATTGCAAACGGCGTACTCACCGACTGGTTTTTATTTGCTCCACAGTGCATGCGTATAGCCCCACCGCTTAATATAAGTGATGACGCAATTTTTAAAGCTTGTGCAATAATTTTAGATGCAATTGAAACGATATGACAGAGCCTTCGAAAATAGAAATTACAGGCAATACTATCCTCCGCGATGCATGAGAAATACTGAAGCAACGAGCCGATGCCATTGCGTAGTCCGCGGAAGCTGAAAAATTTCATCGTGAAAAATCCCGCTCCGTCGGGTGTGGCTACCCATACCTATAAACCCGATCAGGATGCGGTGAAACAATATGAAGATGCATTAAAGGTGAGCGAACGGCTTAATAGAAAAAATTCCAACAGCCGCCATCTAACCATGAAGCAAGCCTTTTTAAAAATGTCTGACCAGGAAAGGTTATCGCTTTTTCATTAACGCATCTATAGCGAAGTTCCCACTATTTTTGACGCATATCTTCAAGCGTGGTGGACGAGTCGTTATTAATTATATTTACAGAGGTACGAATTGGAGTACTGCAAAAACAGACTGCCCTCCGTGGAAAAGAAACCAGCATCAAACGCAGGTCACGGAATGTCTTCAACGGGCTGAATCCAATTATTGTTTTTATCTTCGAACGCCGGTTTGCGGCAGTGCTGCCATAGTGTACAAACATCAATGAGGTTATCCCTGTCGCAATGTGATCTGTTACGGCATTTTACATGCAGTCTGGCTACAACAGTTCCTGGTTTCGTACGTAAATGTAATCTTAAACCGCATCAATGAACGACAACAAATCCGTTATTGAAAAATTCTATTCTTCATTCCAGCGTTTACACGCTGCCGGGATGAACGCCTGCTACAGCGATGAAATTATTTTCAGCGACCCGGTGTTCGGCCTGCTGAAGGGAGATGACGTAAAAGTAATGTGGGAAATGCTATGTGCACATGCAAAAGATTTTTCCTTAACCTTTACGGATATTGAATTGTTAGACGAAGAATATGCCACCTGCCGGTGGGAGGCAGTTTACACTTTTTCCAATACAGGAAGGAAGGTAACCAATAAAATCAAAGCTTTCATGCGCCTTCGTGACGGTAAGATTATTGAACACAGTGATGCCTTTCGGCTCAGTTCATGGCTGGCACAGGCCTTTGGATGGAAGGGCATATTGTTTGGCTGGACGGGTTTCATGAAAAGGGCAGCGCAAAAAAATGCCAGAAAACAGTTGCGTAACTATATCGAAAGGCATTACCCCGATCAACTGGCAGACCCCGCCTGATTATTTCATTTCCACCACCTCAGACTTTGCGATAATGTGATACAGCCTGATGGTAAGGGCATGAAACAGAACTTTGGCATTGGCATTTCGCTCAATATGGTATGCCGCTTTGTCCAACTCCTCAATAATAGCCTGATGTTGATGAAATGTAACCAGCTTATTGAGTCTAAGGGCAAAATCACCTTCTGCTTCAGGCAACTGGGTTACCTGGTCGGGCATTACCTGAATGCGGATAGCCTGCTGGAGGAGATGATTAAAGTATCGGATAAACTGCTTTTGTTTCTCCCTTCCCATCTGCCCCATTGATTCAATCCATTTCACCTGGGCCACCGGGCCGGATTTAAGGATAGCATTCAACCAGGAGCGGAGCAATTCCAACCAGTTGTCTTCTGCATCACGAAGCAACTGTAATGCCTCTCTATAACTGCCTTCACTCATCAGTGCAATTTGTGAGGCCGTTTCTGATTCAGCATGTTCCCGCTGTATTAGCGCCTGTTCAATTTCCTTCAATTCTAATGCGGGAACTTTTATCAGTTGGGTTCGGGAAAGAATAGTGGGCAGTATCAAACTTTCATTTTCGGCTACCAGCAGAAACAACGTGTTGGGTGGGGGCTCCTCTATTAGCTTCAGCAGCTTATTACCTGCTACACCAAGGTACTCAGGCAACCACATCAGCAAGATTTTATACCGGCTTTCGAAACTCTTAAGGCTTAACTTTCTAATGATATCATTACATTCATATACCGTGATATTACCCTGCTTATTCTCAGCACCTATATGCTGCAGCCAGCTAAAGCTGTCGCCATAGGGTTGTTGTTTAATAAATTGTCGCCATTCCGAAACATAATCAGTGCTGATGGGTTTATCACCACTCTTTCGGGGAACAACGGGATAAGAGAAATGAATGTCGGGGTGGATAAGTCCGTCTGCCTTCGGCCATGCCTGTTGCTTCTGCATCCATGCATCGGCCTCCTGGCAGTCCAGTATTTCCTCTGAATCTGCCTTCGCATTTGGGGGTTCATTAAACAGCGACAGCGAGTGGTCTGCCGAGGAATCCTGCGGGGGGTATGCCCGTAAGCTCACATAGTTGGCAAATGCCATTGCCAGGGATAAAGCGCCGGACCCTTCCTTTCCCAAAAACAACAATGCGTGACTCAGACGGTTTTGCTGCACCAGTTGTAAAAGTTGTTGCTTCACGTGCTGCTGTCCTATTACGTCCTTAAATAGCATAGGCCGCTAAAATACGCATTCCCCTGAAAGAAAATACCGGAAGAACAACATTAACCGGATACCTGATCACGGACCGATCGTTTTCCTTTTTTATGATTTTTCCCTGGCGGCTCATCTAATTGCTCCATAACAAGTGCTGCACTTCCTATCAGTTCGGCATTATAACCAAGGGTAGAAATACTGATACCGGTATTAACGGCAAGCCGCGGAATACAATGTTCATTAAGCGCCTGCTGAATGGGCGCCTGCCATATTTTGCCGGCGAGGGCGCCTCTGCCGCTCAGCACTACAATACCTGGATTAAGCAAATGAATAAGGATCGCTATACCGCGTCCAATATTATATCCTGCTTCCGATAAAAGTGCAATGGCAAAACGATCGCCTTTCCCTGCAGATTGAATCACAGCTTCGGCATCGCGTTCCAGGTCTGTTTCCTCCCCGGAGAGCATACCTCGCAGCACCGTTACCTTTCCTTCTTTAATACCTTGTTTAGCCTTTTCTATCATCACGAACAAAGAGGTCTCTGTTTCAAGGCAACCGCTTTTTCCACAACTGCACAGTTTACCGTTATCAAACAGCGGTATATGGCTAAACTCACCGGCAAATCCATTATCTCCCCTAAAAAGCGACCCTTCCAAAATTATACCCAAACCCACGCCCCAGCCAACGTTAATAACCATCGCATTCTTTCTGTTTCGTGCCGCGCCGAATCGTAATTCTGCCAGTGCAATAATACCAGAGTCATTTTCAATATAACAGGGTAACCCGGTGGCTGCTGATATTTGTTCACTGATACTCTCTCCATTTACCGGCAAAAATGTATAATTAACCCCGTGTTGCTGATCCACAAAACCCGGCATCCCGATACCTATACCCGCAAATTTTGCTTTGCTGATACCGGATTGGTTTATTACTGTTTGAATTTTAGATGTTAATACCCCGAGTGCTGAAGGATTATCGGCTAATGGCAATTCAAATTTTTCTATGGGAGAAACGAACTGATTACGCATATCCATTATCGCCACACGGGTAAAAAACTGATCCATAGCCACAGAAACAATGTATAGCACATCTGGTTTGAGTGAATACATAATCGGCCTTCTGCCTCCGCTGGACGGTGCATAACCCGTTTCAACCACAACACTATCTGCAATGAGTTCATTCAGCATTTTTGTAGTGAGAGAGAGGCTTTTCTCAATTTTCTGACTTAACTCGGCACACGAAATCAGATTGGAAAAGTAAAGCTGCCGAATAATTTTTCTCTTGTAAGATTGACTTTTGCCTGCCATAGGGATGAATTGGGTAGCGGTTTTGAGTAAAAACGGTAAGTTAATACAAGTTATGTAAAAACGGAAAACCCAAATCTGCTAATCAGCACTAATGATTCATCTTTTATTGTTTAGACGATATCTGAACCCCATTATGCCTCCTGACCCATCCACAAAGCCCCTCCCACGCTGTTTCGGGTTGCACCGGTAACTGATGACAGTACGTTGTATTCCTCCCGCCACCGAAGTACCCCTATCAAAGCCATCACAAGCGCTTCCTTAAACTTAACCGTCTTTGCATCGGGAACAACCAGCGTTACCTGATGGGGATCGAGGTATTCCTGAATACGTTGTATCAGAAACGTATTGAAGGCGCCACCGCCGGTGACCAACATCGTTTCCGCTCCGGTATTTGCGTAACCACCCGCCTTTATTTGCTCTACGGCAAAGCTCACCTGCACAGCAATATGTTCTACGCAAGTGCGCAGCCCGTCGTCCACAGATGTTTCGGCACTGCGTATCAGCGGATAGACTTCGTGGACGCCAAAATCATTTGACAGCGACTTGGGAAAAGGATATTGATAATAAGGAAAACCGTTCAAAGCATGCAGCAATTGGTCGTTCACTGTTCCGGAAGCAGCCATGTTTCCTCCTTCGTCATATTCTTTCCCTGCAGTTGCTGCCAGCAGATTCAAAACGCGGTTTGCCGGGCACACGTCAAACGATACATACGCATTACCATTGCGGGCCGAAAGATTGGCAATACCTCCAATATTTAAGCAGTACGGATAAGAATGAAAAAGCAGTTTGTCGCCAATGGGTACTATTGGAGCACCCTGTCCTCCCAGTGCCACATCCAAAGCCCTGAGATCGCTGATAACAGGAATACCTGTTTCTGCAGCTATCGCCGCACCATCTCCCAGTTGGGCGGTCATTTTGCGATGTGGAAAATGAAAGGTTGTATGCCCGTGTGAGGCGATGAACTGCACCTGATATTGTATTTGATATTTGTTAATAAATGCATTCACCTTTTCACCGAGGTAATGCCCATATTCGGAATGCAACAACTGATAGTCCAATGCGTTAAGTGCTGTGGCATTTTGTAATTTATTTATCCACTCTATTGGATAGGGATAACATTCGGCGTGTTCAATATCAAAAATCCATGTGCCTGCGTTTTCATGAAAATGGACAAAAGCGATATCCAGTCCGTCTAATGAACTGCCGCTCATGAGGCCGATAGCCCGGTAAATCATTAAAGAAATTTTAGATTACAAATAAGTGCGATTAGATTTGTTGCATAAAACTATTGATTTACACGGAACTATTGATCATGCAAACCATGTTTTATGGTGAAAAACCTTAGTGCAGATTACTCCTTACTGAGCACGTGGGTGAGTGAGTTGCGACATACAGAAATTCAAACGGACAGGATGCGCTTCAGAAAAAATCTGGAACGTATTGGGGAAGTGATAGCTTATGAAATTAGTAAAACGATGGAATGGGAAGAGAAGGAAATTCCGACGCCATTGGGCGTATCGGTTTGCAAAGTGTTAAAAGAGCAGCCGGTACTGGCCACAATCCTGCGCGCAGGGTTGCCTTTTCATCAGGGTGTGCTCAATTTTTTTGACCACGCCGATAACGCGTTTGTCTCGGCCTATCGAAAGCATCACCGCGACGGATCATTTGAAATTAGCATTGAGTATGTTTCCTGTCCCGACCTCGAAAACCGCGTGCTTATTATTTCAGATCCGATGTTGGCCACCGGTGCTTCGCTGGTGAAGACGGTACAATTTTTGAAGGCAGAAGGTACACCAAAGGAAATCCATATTGCTTCGGCCATTGCGTGTACGGTGGGTATTGAAATGGTGCGCAGGGAACATCCCGGTGTAAAAGTATGGTGTGCTGCCATTGATGATGAACTCACGGCAAAAGGCTATATCGTGCCCGGACTTGGAGACGCAGGCGACCTGTCTTTTGGCTCAAAAACACAGTCTTAATCCAAATATTCGTAACTTGAAAAACAATTCTAAAGGGATGAAAAAAGTCCTCGTGCCGCTGCTGCTTTTTGTGTGTTTGCATACCTACGGACAGGATCCTCATTTCTCTCAATTCTTTTCATCACCGCTTACATTGAACCCGGCTTATACCGGTAAATTTGACGGCACGTTCAGGGTAGCCGGAAATTACCGCAATCAATGGCCAACCATCAACAACGCCTTTACCACCGCCACCGCTTCAGTTGATTTCGCAATGTTGCAAAGCCGCATTCCGGAATTTGACACCTGGGGTGTGGGTATTATGGGACTGAATGACCAAAGTGGCAATAAGATATTGAACAATAATTTTGTTTCCTTGTCCACAGCTTATCATAAAGCGCTTGATGAAAACGGTTATCATACGTTAACCGTGGGTTTTCAGGGAACCTATGCCAATAAGAGGTTAGATATTACCAAAGCCACTTTTGAAGATCAGCTTACCTCGTTAGGATTTACCGGCGTTACTGCTGAAGTGTTCAACAATAACAATAATGTGGCTGTTAATTATTTTGACGTAAATGCCGGTTTGTTGTACAGCGGTAGCACCAATGGCTACAATAATTTTTATTTGGGGGCATCCACTTATCATATCAACCAACCCAAAGAATCTTTTAAAGGCGGAAACTATATCCTTAACCCGCGGCTTACCGTTCATGGCGGAGGCTATGTTCCCATCGGCCGCATCACTACATTTCATGGCAGCTTTATTTATCAGCGACAGGCCGGCGCCTCAGAAACTGTGCTGGGCGGGGCGGTTGCTTTCAACCTGAGCGAAGATGAATCACTGGAAGCTAACCTATACACCGGCCTTTGGTATCGTTTTGGAGATGCATTTATCCCGTATGTGGGAATTGAATTTTCCGGATTCAGGTTAGGCTACAGCTACGATATAAATAACTCGTCCCTTAGCACAGCCTCCAACCGAAGAGGCGGTAATGAAATTTCGCTGATTTTTATTCGTAAACCCGTTGACCAATCCAGGAAAAAACTGGGCTGCCCCAAGTTTTAGTGTTGGGTGAAAATAAAAGCACCCGAACTATGGCGAAACATGGAATCCTGGAATGAAGCGATTCTCACATGGGGCTTCTGCCGGTTCCTCATGGTCAAAGCACTAAACAATCCTGTCGGATCCAAAGTATCCGTGCAGAACTCCCGGAAGCAATATGTGATCTGTCTGCTGGTTGTTTTCTAACAAGCAAGCCACAATCCTTGGCAATGCCAGCGAACTACCGTTTAAGGTATGCAATAGCTGGTTTTTTCCATTGCCGTCCTTATACCGGATTTTGGCGCGGTTGGCCTGGTAGGCTTCAAAATTACTCACTGAACTTACTTCCAGCCAGCGTTGCTGAGCGGCACTGTACACTTCAAAATCGTAGGTGAGCGCCGAAGTAAAACTCATATCGCCACCACAGAGTTTCAGAATACGATAGGGGAGTTGCAGGGTTCCCAACAATCGTTCTACGTGATTAACCATCTCTTCCAGCGCATCGTAGCTCTTTTCGGGGTGTGTAAGCTGCACAATTTCCACCTTCTCGAACTGGTGTACCCGGTTAAGTCCGCGAACGTCCTTTCCAAAACTGCCTGCCTCCCGTCTGAAGCAGGGTGAATAGGCAGTCATCTTTACCGGAAGGCTTTCTTCTTTGATAATTTCATCCCTGTAAATATTGGTTACGGGAACTTCAGATGTGGGAATCAGGTAGAAATTGTCGGCTGGCATATAATACATCTGCCCTTCCTTATCTGGCAGTTGACCGGTACCGTAAGCCGAAGATTCATTCACCATAAATGGGGGAAGATACTCCGTATAGCCAGCGGCGATATTATAGTTCAGGAAGTACTGCACCAGTGCCCGTTGCAGTCTTGCCCCCTGTCCTTTATAGAGCGGGAATCCACTCCCTGTGATTTTTGCCCCGGTTTCAAAATCAATGATATCGTATTTTTTAATCAGGTCCCAATGCGGCAATGCTCCCTGGGGTAAATTCGGCTTTATACCGCCTTCCCGCTCTACAATATTGTCCTCAGGCGACGTGCCCGCAGGTACTTTAGTTGATGGCAAATTCGGCAGCTTCACCAGTTCCTGATGCAATTGTGCTTCTGTTTCTGAAAGCCTTTGTTGCAACTCGCCGATACGTGATTTATTGGCCGCCACTATTTTTTTTGCCTGTTCCGCTTCTTCTTTCAGCCCTTTGGCAATGAATTGTCCAATAGATTTTGATTGCGTATTTACACTTGCCTGGAGCGTTTCAGATTCAAACTGAAGTGTCTTTCTTTCGTCGTCCAGAGATACCACCCTGTCCACCAGTTCGATATGCTGAAAGTTTTTAATCTTCAGCCTTTCTTTCACACTATCAATGTCCTGCCTGATTATATTTATCTGTAACATAAATGCCAATTTCACGCAAAGGTAATTGTTGACGCAAAAGAACCAAGACTACGTAGGGTAAGGGTAGGTAAAATTCTAAAACGCGTAGCCGGACCAACTCCAGATTTTCAAATTCTGCATGCAGCAACCGAAAGTCAACGCATCAAAAAAACACATATCAACGCCAAAAATTTCAATTTTCCTTTTCCTGCCGCACCACTTCAGTTACTTCTAATTTTACTAATTCATATTCATATCCTTTTTGCAGCAGAAAATCCTGAAGTTTTTTCATTTTTATCAATCGGTTTTTTTCTCCCTTTAATTGTTTCCATTTCGCATCGGACAGCCTGGATAATGTTTTTCGGTAGTCCTCGTCATCAAGTTGCGCGAGGGCTTTCTTAATACAATAGCTGCTCACCTGTTTCCCTTTCAACGCCTGTTCAATTTTCTTTTTTCCCCATTGCTTTATTCTAAATTTTCCTCCGGCAAACTGTATGGCAAAACGCTCTTCGTTCAGATAGCCTTCCCCGATCAGATGTGCCACTATTTCGTCCACTTCCCTTTTAAACAATCCCCATTCGTACAACCGGCCCATCACGTCATTGTGGCTCCGTTCCTGGTAAGCACAATAGTGTTTGATCTTTAAAATTGCCTGATCGCCGGTAATCCTGTTTTGTAACTTCATAATATTTGTATAGTGTCATACCCCAGGGCGAAAGGTAGTGGATTAGTGGTTGATATTGTTTAAAAAAATAAGGGTAGTTTTATTGCCTTAATTATATATTTGCCAGAATCCTAATTTTAACCGATTTATGAAGTTTATCGTTTCCTCATCGGCTTTGTTAAAGCAATTACAACAGATTGGTGGCGTGATCAGCGCTAACACGGTATTGCCCATTCTGGAAGATTTTTTATTTGAGATAGACAAGAATAAACTTACCGTAGTGGCTACCGACTTGGAAACGGTAATGAAAATTCATCTTGAAATTGAAGCCCGTGACACTGGACGCATTTGCATACCTGCTAAAATATTGATAGACTCATTAAAAAACTTACCGGATCAGCCGTTGACATTTACTATTGACAACAACTTTGGAGTTGAAATTACCAGCGACAACGGCAAGTACAAGGTTATGGGCGAAAACCCCGATAACTTCCCTAAAGAACCGGCGGCAAAAGACACAAGCAGCTTCACCATGAGTTCCTCAACTTTGGTGAATGGCATCAATAAAACACTTTTTGCCGTAAGTAACGATGATCTGCGCCCTGCGATGACCGGAGTGTTTTTTGAATTGGACACCAAAGGAATCACCTTTGTTGCCACCGATGCTCACCGGCTGGTGCGTTATCGGAACAAAGGCGTGAAATGCCCGCAGAAAGATAGTTTCATTGTTCCCAAAAAACCGCTTACCCTGCTGAAGGGCGCACTTCCGGATAATGCTGACGAACTTAAGGTATCTTATAATGAAAATCATCTTTTTATCGCACACGGAACCACAGAACTGGTTTGCCGCCTTATTGACGCCCGTTTTCCCGATTATAAAGTGGTGATTCCATCTGAAAATCCATACCGCATGACCGTAAGCCGTACCGACTTTCAAAATGCGCTGCGCAGGGTAAATATCTTCAGTAATAAAAGTACCAACCAGGTTGCGCTTAGTATAACCGGCGCAGAACTGCAATTAACGGCGCAGGATATTGATTTTAGTTTTGAAGGTAATGAACGCATGAATTGCCGCTACGAAGGAGAAGACATGCAAATCGCATTTAATGCCAAGTTTTTGATAGAACTGCTCAACGCTACCGACAGCACCGAAGTAGTAATGCAACTTTCTACGCCGTCCAAAGCGGGGATTATCACACCGA
>JADZFY010000137.1 GCA_020854215.1 Chitinophagaceae bacterium
ACAGCCAGGCGCCTGCAGCGCACGGTAGTAAACAGGTCTTCCACCTGCGGTGGAATGGGTCCAAAACGGTCGGCCATTTCCGTGTGGAAACTTTGCAGGTCTTCTTCTGTGGCACAATTGTCTAACCGGGTGTAGAGCGATAACCGCTCATTAATACTTTCTACATAAGCATCCGGTATCAGTATCTCCAGGTCGGTATCAATGGTGCAATCCTGAACAAAGTCTTCCTGTTGCTGAATCTCTTCTTTAAATACTTCCCGGAACGAAGTGCGTTTCAGTTCACGGATGGCTTCATCAAGAATTTTCTGATACATTTCAAAACCAATCTCGGCCATAAACCCGCTCTGTTCTCCGCCAAGTAAATTCCCCGCACCGCGTATATCGAGGTCGCGCATGGCTATCTGAAAACCGCTGCCCAGTTCGCTATGCTGCTCCAGGGTTTGCAGGCGCTTGCGCGAATCGTCCGGTAAAGTGCTAACGGGAGGCGCCAGCAGGTAACAAAATGCCTTTTTATTGCTTCTGCCCACCCGCCCGCGTAACTGGTGCAAATCACTGAGCCCAAACTGATGGGCGTTGTTAACAATGATGGTATTCACATTCGGGATATCCACACCACTCTCAACAATATTGGTGCAAACCAGCACGTCGTATTTGTGGTCAATAAAATCCAGTATCCGTTCTTCCAGTATATGCCCTTCTAATTGTCCGTGTGCTATGCCAATGCTCAAATCGGGACATAAGCCCTGGATAATATTGGCCATTTCGCTCAGTCCGAGTACGCGGTTATGGATAAAAAATACCTGGCCGCCTCTTTCCGTTTCGTAATAAATCGCATCACGCACATTGTCTTCGTTAAACACCTGCACTTCGGTTTGAATAGGCTGGCGGTTGGGTGGCGGTGTATTGATGATGCTCAGGTCCCTTGCCCCCATAAGGCTGAACTGAAGCGTTCGAGGTATAGGCGTTGCCGTTAGTGTAAGGCAATCTACATTTGTCTTTAGTGTTTTAATTTTCTCTTTGTGCCCCACACCAAATTTCTGTTCTTCATCTATTACCAGCAGACCCAGGTCTTTGAACTTCACTTCTTTTCCCACCAGGGCATGGGTGCCGATAATGATATCAATTTTGCCCTCCTGCAATTTCGATAGTGTGTCTTTCTTATCTTTGGATGATTTGAAGCGATTAATATAATCCACCGTTACGGGAAAATCCTTCAACCGTTCCTTAAATGTTTTATAGTGCTGAAATGCCAGGATGGTAGTAGGTACCAGCACGGCAGCCTGCTTATTATCGCAACAGGTTTTGAATGCCGCTCTAACTGCTATTTCTGTTTTACCAAAGCCCACATCTCCGCAAACGAGCCTGTCCATAGGATGTGGTGCTTCCATATCCTTCTTTACGTCTGCCGACGATTTACTCTGATCCGGCGTATCTTCATAAATAAAGGAAGCCTCCAGTTCGGTTTGCAAATAGTTATCCGGACCGTGTGCAAAGCCCTGCTGCGCCTTGCGTTGCGCATATAATTTTATCAGATCGAAAGCAATTTCTTTAACTTTCGCTTTGGTTTTCTCCTTCAGGCGGTGCCATACATCGCTCCCCAATTTATTTATTTTGGGCACACTACCTTCCTTGCCGGTGTATTTGGCAATTTTATGAAGTGAGTTGATGTTTACGTACAAAATGTCCGTATCCTTATAAATGATTCTTACCGCTTCCTGGAGTTTGCCGCTTACTTCTATTTTTTGCAGTCCGCTGTATATTCCCACGCCATGATCAATATGCGTAACGTAGTCGCCTGGCTGCAACTCCCGCAACGAACGCAGCGTAAGCGCTTTGTTTTTATTATAGGCTTGTTTAACCTTGTATTTGTGATAGCGCTGAAATATCTGATGATCGGTATAACAAACCGCTTTCAAATCATGTGCGATAAATCCGCCATGAATGGAAACCGGTACCGGCGTAAACGGTATTTCGGCCTTCATATCAGCAAGAATACTATGTACGCGTTCCAGTTGTCGCGGATTATCTGCAAACAGGTAGATATTATACTTTTGGGCCGTCCAATGCTTCAGGTCTTTGATCAGGAAATCGAACTGCCGGTTAAAGGAAGGTTGTTCACGGGTGTCAAAAGCGATTTCGACACCTCCAAAATGAGGTGTATGGCCAAACTCAACGATATGACGCGGCTTTAACTGCTCTTCAATAACCCCTGCCGGTACAAAGTCATTATTATTTACGTCCTTTTTTTCTAATGGATCTTCATCGCCCGTGGGTGACTTCCTCGCGGTTTCCTGCACCCTGAAAAAAATATCCAGGTCTTCCTCCTGCACTTGCAGCTTTTCTTTGACCACATCCCAGTCCTGCATCCACACAACGGTGTTCTCCGGAAGAAATTCCAGCAGCGACACTTTTTCACCCGAGTCAAATTGTGTTTCCACATTGGGTATGATGGTTACCTGCAATAGTTTTCTTTCGCTCAACTGTGTTTCCGGGTCGAAAATGCGGATAGAATCCACATCGTTTCCAAACAATTCCACCCGGTAAGGCTTCTCATTTCCAAAAGAATAAATATCGAGTATCCCGCCACGCAGGGCAAACTGACCCGGCTCATATACAAAATCGGTACGTTCAAACCCGTAATCCACAAACTGCGACAACAGTTCATTTACATTGATGCTGTCGCCGGCTTTAATGCGAATGATATTTCCTGAAAGCGTGTTAGATAACACTACTTTTTCAAACAACGCTTCCGGGTAGGTTACAATAGCGCCTATTCGGTTGCCGGTGGCGGTGGAAAAGCGGGTAAGCATTTCCGTTCGCAGCATTACGTGTGATGCGTTGAGCTGCCTGTAGTTTTTACGGTTTTTAAAGGACGAAGGAAAATAGAATACGTTGAGTGCAGAAGTTAGATTTTCTAAGGAGTTATGAAAATAGGCCGCTTCCTCCGCATCGTTCAAAATAATCAGATGGTTGAGCTGGGCCGCCAGGTCATGACGGAATACAGATCCAAATACAAACTGGGAGGCGCTGCCATGAAGGTTGCTGAGAAAAACGCGTTGCGGTGCAGACAATACGAGCCTGTCCGCAATCTGAAAAATGCGGGTATCTTGTAAATACGCATCCAACAACACATTCAGGTTCATCTTAGATCAAATCCTTCCCCTTCGGCAATTGAGCAACAAGCCCCGGGACAATAAAACGAAACAGCAAAGATAAGCCGTAAATCGAAGTTTGAACGACACGAATTTCTTTCGGTGCGCCGGAACAGGCGGGTTTGTCTCCCTCTTGCGAAAACATGAAATGTATTCAACAGATTCAAGGCCCACATTCGGTATCAAAAACCAATATTTAGTTAAAAGATCTTTTTGAAATCCCGGTGTAAAATATTCATCATTTCCTGCCGTTACCATCAGCATCTTCACTTTACAATTCAATATGGGTAAAACAATCATACTTGTTGTTGCAGGGTTTTTTTTGGTATCGGTGTGTGCCGGTCAAATGATAACCGGCGTGTGGCACGGCAAAATCAATCGGCAAAAAGTGGAACTGAAGATTATACAAAAAGGGGATAGCCTTACCGGCACCTCCTATTACTATCAATCTCCCGGAAACTACCGGCGTTATAGTATAAAAGGATATTATGATAATATGAGCCAGGAGGCCGTTTGGTGGGATGACGAACTCCTCGAAGAAAGAGGTGGAAGAATTGGATTGGGGTCTCCCGGCAACGTTGCCCTTTTGTCTCAGGCTGATTTTAATTGTCCCGATGGTGGGATAATGAAATTAGACGGAGAAGCTACCTTAAAGGAAGACGAGAACAGATCAAAAGGAAAAGTGCAGTTAGACAAAACCAATCAGCCTTCCTTTAATGATGAATGGGATTTTGTAATTGAACAATTTACGGCAGGCGCTAACGATCCGTATATCATTGACAGTGTGGGCCGAATTGCCGGCCGACGGAGCCCGGCAACTGCTGCCACTCCCGCTCCAGAGCAGGTACCCGCAGAAAAGGCGACGGTTGTTCAGCCGCCGATTGTTGTCCCCGGGGTTTCTGCCCCGCCGGTACCTGTTGCTACACCACTTAGTATTGAAGAAAAATTTACCCGCCGGCAAAAAATTCCGGTAGTGGAAATCCCGGTATTCGGAGATTCTATTGAATTGCATTTTTACGATAATGCGGAGATAGACGGCGACTCCATTACCTTGTTTTTAAACGACCGGTTAATTATTCAGCATATCTATCTTACCGAAAAGGCCTTCACCGTAAAGCTCCCGGTGAGCGAACTGCAGCAAAGTAATGAACTGGTGATGGTAGCAGAAAATCTCGGATCCATACCTCCCAATACTTCGTTTATGGTGGCTTATGTGGGAGGCAAACGTTATGAAGCGCGGTTGGAGAGCAATGAGGGCAGCAGCGCCATGATTCGGTTTGTAAAAGAATAGGGCGCAGGTATTTCGCACCTGAATTGCCTGCGAATTCGGGCTTTGTTTTTCACGAATACTTTTTAGAATTTCGCACCTTCGCATAAATACCCCTTTATGAATAATGCGACAGTGGATGGTACGGTAACTTCAGTCAACTACGAACAGCAATACGTTTCCATTGAATACCTGAATAAAGACAAAAAGAAAACCATCACCTGCAGAACGAACAACCCTGAAGGACAGCCGGCCAGGAAGGCCCATCGTTACCGCGTGGGAGACACGGTGCGGTTTCAAATAAAGGGAGCAGACCGCGGCAAAAGGTTAATCGCTTTCAATCTGCAGTATTTGTACAACACGGCAATCGAACAACTGATTCACAAAGCCGCCACGGACAACCGCTTTACCGGATACCTGAAACGGGTGGATGACGCGCTTTTTGTAAAAGAAATCGGAAGCTATATTTTTTTTCCACTGGTATTGTCGCCCTGGGAATTTCCACCGGTCGAAAATAATTTTAATGAGCCCGTTGAATTTAAGCTGTTGCATTTAGACAAACCCAACAGCCTCACTGCAGAACTTTTTATTCATCATTTTATCCCGGAATACCGCCAGGCTGTACAGCATTTTAAAAATAAAACACCCCTCACCGCAACAGTAAGCCGGGTTACGTCTCATAGTGCTTATGTGGATTGTTTCAACAATAAAATCCAGGCCAAACTGCAGATACCCGGCGATGCACTTGCTGTTACAAAAGTAGGTGACGGGGTCTCTGTAATCATTGTTCATCTTACCAACACCCGGATAGTAGTAGAAAAAATATAGTGGTGCGGGACGTCCTTTGCGCAGCACTCTATGTTAAAATAAAAAATAGCCTGGGGCTGTTCCAAAAGCAGACTAACTTATCACCCTTTTATTTCGCGGTTTTGTATGCTTCCACCTCTTCCAAAATTTCCATTGATTTTAACAGCGGCGACCATTCCCGACCATCGAAAATCAGCCTAAACCACTTTTTGTTTCTGTTCTCAAATTTGATATTGAAAAACAGCCATACCGCAACTGCGGCGAAGAGCATAGTAACCGAAAACGACACCAGCAATTGCAACAAAGTCCAGTCGGTGAAGGGATTCCCATACCACCAAAAGGTTGTCCATACGGGAAGTTGTAAAAACAAAATCCGGGTCACCCATAACGTGGATATCCTTAATCTGGCCAGTCGCTCCTGAGTTTTTAGAATAGGTTCTGTAATTTCCGTTTGGTAAATCAATACAAGTTGATATACATAAACAAAAAGCGCTATCGCCGAAAGCACAATCTGGATGGTGACGGAGAAGAGAAAGTACTTGTTCGCTTTTTCAAATGCAAATAAATACACCGGCGTTAATATTCCTATACCTCCGCCTACCCATAACAATCCTGCCAGAATGGTAAATATCTTTATCGGTTTCATGGAGCCTAAAAGATGGTATGTTTTCATCCGGGCAAAATCTTCTGTGTTTTTAATATTGATTACAAACTGCGCTTCCATCTTTTGACTCGTTGCAAGCCACAAATTTTTTAGTTCTGCTTCGTTCATGATGCTAATTATTTAAGTTGAGAAAACCGTGCTTTTATCCGCTCCTTGATGCGACCTATTCTGGTTCCCACATTGCTTACTGAAATTCCCATAATCTCTGCTATCTCAGCGTGGCTTTTGTCTTCAAGGTAGAGCAACATCAGGGCTTTGTCTATTTCTTTCAATTCATTGATGAACTTTTCTAAATAATTCAGTTGTTGCTCTTTTCCGGGTCCGGTATCCGCGGATATTAATAATACCTGATCATCGAGTGTATGGTGCCGGTTTCTTCTGCGTGTGTTTTTTCTGAAGAAAGTAATAGCAACGTTTAGTGCTATCCGGTACAGGAAGGTTGACATTTTAAACTGATTGTTGTATTTATGCAACGACTGCCAAATCTGTATCATAATTTCCTGAATCAAATCCTGCCGGTCGTCATGGTGCGGACAGTATATCCGCGCAACCCTGAGCAGAATACCTTTATGCTGTTCAATGATTTCTCCGAAAAATTGTTGTTGTGTAGATTGTTCCATCCTGCTTTAACCCGTCATTAAAAATGATACTTTTCTTTTTACTTTTCAACAGACTCCCCAATACACCCGCAAGATTATTCGCGGGTGCATTCAAAAAATCACAGCCGGATAATTCAACGGTTGCCAAAAATGCAAAGAAAATTTTACCGGAAATGCCGAATGAACCACACGAGACTTCAGCAACTGTGCAGTTGGCTTTTTACCGCATTTCTTAAATTAGCCTTGCTGCCATCGCAGATCCACCGCGGCCGCCGCAAGAAAGCTTTCGGTCAAACCCTACAAAGACGCACAATGAATGGACTTTTCCTCCAATGCAGGTTTGCGGGTTCTGTGCGTACGCCATTTTATTCCGATTGGGGGATGCTTTTGAATTAAAATTTTCTCACGGGAATTCCGGAACTTTAACCGGTGTATGCCCGACAGCGCTGAATCAAACATTTAAATTTTCGTATCATGCAAAAAATTTTTCTCCTCCTGCTCCTCCCTGTCATAACAGATTTCGCGGCTAATGCCCAGTCTGCAGACGTAAAAGCGATACAGAAAATCCTGGATGATCAAACCTATTTCTGGAACAAAGGCGACCTGGACAATTTTGTAAACGGATACTGGAATAACGATTCCGTAATGTTTATTGGCAGCAGTGGCGTGGTTTATGGCTATCAAAACACCTTACAACGCTATAAGAAAACCTATAGTGACAGTTCAAAGATGGGGAAACTCCGGTTTCAAATCCTTCAGGTGAACCGGCTTTCAGCCGAATTCTATTTTGTGGTGGGGAAATGGATGCTCAGCCGAACGATTGGAGATATCAGCGGGCACTTTTCATTGCTATTTAGAAAAATAAACGGGCAGTGGAAAATTATTGCAGACCACAGCAGCTAAAACAGGATGGGTAATTCGTCTATTGCCTGTACCTTCTTCCCGTTGCCGTCCTGCCATCGGCTGTAATTCTATCATTTTTTCCAAACCTTGTAAAAATAAAAAACCAGGGCAGCAAAACTGATGACAAACCAGGCGTAAAACATGGTATTAAAGGCATTGAAACTCCCTAGTACCAGCGCCCACTCCAGGTACAAGCCAAAGAAAATGGTAATGACCGACCAGATGATTAATGCAACAATCACCTGCAGTACTTTTGTGAGAATACGTTTCAGTTCAGGTTCAGGGCCGTTGTTCATGGTATTGTAGTTATGGCTGCTAATTTAAAAGTAACTGCTGAAAGTCTGAAGCATCTCCGTTAAAAACATTAAAATCTACCCGCGTACCAATGCCATCCACTTTCCCGGTTTCGCTATGCTGCCAGAAAATCCAGGGGCGTTTTATCCGTGGTTTGTTAGGTTGCAGATAGTGCGCTACCCATAGTGGGTATTCGTCAAAATCCTTACCCAAATACTGTTCGTAAAAATCTACGTTGGTATAAATTATCGGCTTTACCTTGTAGTAGGCTTCAATAGTATTTAACCAGTCCTGTACTCTAATTCGAAGGTCTCTGGGTTTCACGCCATACAACTGTTCAACATCCAGTACGGGCGGAAGATCTCCCGGCTCGAGGGTTACCTGGGCGATAAAGTTTTCCGCCTGCTTTTTGCCGCTCTTGGTTGCGAGGAAGAAATGATATGCTCCTCTGGTCACGCCTTCCTCTCTTGCTTTATACCAGTTTCGCCTGAACAACCGATCTACGTTCACCAAACCCTCGGTGGCTTTAATAAAGGCAAAGCTCAATTGCAGCTCCTCCACATTCACCTTCTTCACCTCCTCCCAATTGATCAGATCCTGGTGGTGCGAAACATCAATGCCGTGAATGTGGTATTGCACCGGGATATCAATACCAAACGCTTTATAGCGTACAAAATGCACACGGTATTCGTTCCATTGTATATATCCGTAAATAAGTCCGGCTGTTAATAACATCAAACAGGTCATCAACAACAAGGCTTTCCAACCCGGAATTTTCTTTTTTTTGCGCGCCATGCAAATTAAAAATATAGCACCCGAAACAACCCTTTTCCTGCATCAACAATCCATAAACGGCAAACCCAAAACCCATAACTACACCAGCACCCCTTTACCATGATACATGGATTCTCTCAATTGCTTTACCCTGTCGTCCTGCAGGTATTCATCAAACGTACAAAGCCGGTCAATTATTCCCCCGGGCGTTAATTCAATAACGCGGTTCGCAACGGTTTCCATGAAAGTATGGTCGTGGGAGGTGAGTAGCACTACCCCCTTAAAATTTACCATGCTTTCGTTGAACGCCTGGATACTCTCCAGGTCCAGATGATTGGTAGGCTCATCTAATATTACGAGGTTGGGGTTTTGTATCATCATGCGACTGATCATACATCTCACTTTTTCGCCTCCGCTCAGTACGCTTGTTTTTTTCAAAAT
>JADZFY010000138.1 GCA_020854215.1 Chitinophagaceae bacterium
AAATTCGTATTTTAATTTAATTGACCAGCATAGCATCAACAGAATTGACATTATGAAGGGACCCGGAGGCAGCATGTATGGCGCCAATACGGGAGGAGTAATTATCCTTCATCCGGATGAACTCCCCCTTCAGCAGGAAAAAATTGCAGCAGATCACCAGTTTAACGCACAGGTGAGTGGTGGATCCTACGGGCTGTTCGATGAAAATGTACAATGGAAATACCAGGGGCAAAACTTCAGTTCTACACTTACTCAAAGTCATCTGCAGTCCGATGGTTACCGGCAGAACACCATGGTGCGCAGAGATGTTGTTCAATGGAATGGATCGTCGCAGATTTCGGAAAAAGACAAACTTGACTGGATATTGATGTATGCAGATATGTATTATCAAACTCCCGGCGGGCTCAATCTGCAACAGATGCAGGAAAATCCGCGCCAGGCACGACCGTCCACCCCCGCTACTCCGGGAGCGGTACAACAAAAAGCAGCCATTTACAATAAAACACCTTTTTTTGGCTTGAGCAACCGGCACAATTTTAATGAAAAATTAAGCAACACTACTTCCGTAATGCTGGCTTACACCGATTTCACCAATCCATTTATTACCAATTACGAAACCAGGAAGGAAAACAACATCGGTCTTCGTAGTAAAATGGTATACCATACCCGCACCGGCATTCACGATTTGAAATTTACCGGTGGTATAGAATGGCTGTACAACTTTTCGGCAATCAACAACTACGGCAATCGCGAAGGAAAACGTGATACCGTTCAATTCAAAGACAAGATATGGGCAAGACAGATTGCACCGTTTATTCAGGGAGAATGGCAAATAGGCCCCAGGGTTCAGTTGCAGGCGGGATTGGGTTCAAATTTCTTTAATTATCGTTACCAACGCCTCACGGATGCGGATGACGCCAAAAAGAAAAAGAGTTTGAATGAACAATTACTGCCACGTGTTGCGGGTCTGTATCGCATTTCGGAAAACATCTCTTTGTATGCCTCTTTGAGTAAAGGATTTTCGCCACCATCCATTGCAGAAGTACGACCCTCAGAGGGCAATTTTTACAGCAACCTGCAACCGGAATATGGATGGAACAGGGAAATAGGAATACGAGGCAGCGCTATTGACAACAGACTCTATTTTGATGTTACCGTATTCCAGTTCAAGCTGCGTGATGCTATTGTTAGAAGAATTAACAGTGCGGATGCCGAATATTTTATAAATGCGGGTGGAACCAACCAAAAAGGAATTGAGGCTTTCACACAGTACACACTGATTAGAAATAGCACCGGGTTCATCCGTAGCCTTAGACTCACGGGAAGCATTACCCTGAACGATTTTTCGTTTTCCGATTATTCGGTTGACGACAAAGATTATTCCGGAAACGACTTAACGGGTGTTGCACGTACTATTTGGCAAGCAGGGCTGGATGTACATTCCAGGTTGGGTATATATCTCAACAGTTCATTTACACACACGTCAAAACTTCCGTTAAACGATGCTAATTCCGTTTACGCACCGGACTACGATGTTTTGCTGGGAAGATTAGGCTGGAGAAAACCATTGCGCTCATTTACACTCGAACTGTTCGTGGGTGTAGATAATGCACTTAACCAATTGTACAGTCTCGGGAACGATATCAATGCATTTGGAAAAAGGTATTATAACCCCGCACCGGGGAGAAACTTCTACGGAGGAGCAATAGTGCGATTCTAATAATATGCCGTTAGCCCGGTGCGAACGGAAATTTGCTTCCGACAGCACCGGGCCAAACGAAATCACTAAAAAATATGCTTAAAATGCAGCGGCGAGAGATGATACACCCGCGGCAAATAAATAACACAGTCCTAAACAAACGGAGGCTAATAAACCCAATTTGGCAACTAATTTCCAGGTGGGCGTTTCAATGGTAGTACCGGCTTTGATAACATGCGTTTTCATGGATGATTCTTTTAGTTTTAAAAGGATACGATTACTAAACGCAAATGTAGCCGCCGTTCGTATCCTGTGCAATTTTTTGACGACCAAACTTCATGTGCATAAGGGAATTTTAGCATTTGATAAGCAATTACGGAAAATGATGGAAGAATGGAGTTTTTGCAAATTTTAATCCGTTCACACCAGCAAGTCAACCTGGCGGGCAATCCCGATCTCCCTCATAATTTCTTACTTTTGGAAAAAGCAATATTAATAAAGCATTAAAACAGGGTCAACAAACATGTCGAACATCCTTATTATTGACGATGAAAAAGCCATCCGTAAAACACTGGGCGAGATCCTGTCTTATGAGGGATATAAAATTGATGAAGCCGGTGATGGAGAAGAAGGATTGAAACGTTTCAGAGAGAAAAGCTACGATGTGGTGCTGTGTGATATTAAGATGCCTAAAATTGACGGTATTGAATTTCTCGATAAAGCCGGCGAAATCAACCCGGATGTGCCCATTATTATGATATCCGGCCATGGCACCATTGAAACTGCCGTGGAAGCAGTTAAAAAGGGAGCCTACGACTACGTTTCGAAACCCCCGGATTTGAACCGGCTGCTGATTACCATTCGAAACGCGATGGATAAAACCGACCTGGTTACAGAAACGAAAGTACTTCGCCGAAAAGTAATCAAAGTAGAGGATATGATCGGCGAATCGGCACCGATAAAAATCATCAAGGAAACCATCGAAAAAGTAGCGCCAACAGACGCACGGGTATTAATCATGGGAGAAAACGGTGTGGGAAAGGAACTCGTTGCCCGTTGGATTCATGAAAAAAGTAGCCGTTGCAAACAGCCATTGGTTGAAGTAAACTGTGCCGCCATTCCGGGAGAACTTATTGAAAGTGAACTGTTCGGTCATGAAAAAGGTTCATTCACATCAGCTGTCAAGCAACGTATTGGAAAGTTTGAACAGGCACATGCCGGAACCTTATTTCTTGATGAAATTGGCGACATGAGTCTCAATGCCCAGGCTAAAGTACTCCGCGCATTACAGGAAGGGAAAATAACCCGTGTAGGAGGAGATAAAGATATTAGTGTGGACGTACGCGTAATAGCAGCAACTAATAAAGATCTACTTCAGGAAGTGGATGAGAAAAAATTCCGACTCGATTTGTATCACCGGCTCAGCGTTATTATCATACATGTGCCCTCACTAAATGAAAGGAAAGACGATATCCCTTTACTGTCCGAAAAATTTCTTGCGGATATTTGTTCAGATTATGGAATAGTGCCTAAGCAAATGGATGCGGATGCCATTAAGGCCCTGCAGGAAAATAACTGGACCGGAAATATCAGGGAATTGCGAAATGTGGTGGAAAGGCTGGTTATCCTTTCCGGAAAAAACATTACGGTGGAAGATGTTCGTAATTATGTTTTGCCCCGTAACTAAAGTGTATTTTGAAAACGGCATATTGCATATGCGGACTTGGCTCAGATGAAAGGATCTTCAGCAAATTAAACTGGGGCACCGTCCGGGTGCAATATCTCCATTGGCTGCCCCCGTTACCCGACGAAAGTTTTGCTGCGTATGCCGGGCGAATGAGTTTGTCCGTTACAGAAAAAAATGCCACGTTGATCGGCGTTTCCTTCGGTGGTATGCTGTGTATCGAAATGGCTAAGCTCATTTCCGTGAATAAAATTATACTCATTTCCAGTGTAAAAACCCATCAAGAGCTTCCCCGCTGGATGAAAACATCGGGCAAATTAAGGTTAGACGCTATCCTGCCCAAAAAACAGGTACAATCCATTCGCCCGTTCAAACTCATTGAACCTTTGGAAAATTACTTTCTCGGTGCGGTAACCGAAGAAGAAAAGCAACTGGCACATCAATACAGAATGCATGTTGACCCTGTTTATCTTAAATGGTCTATTCATCAGGTATTAAACTGGAAGAACAATTGGACACCGGAAAATCTTTATCATCTGCACGGTACGAACGACCGTATCTTTCCCTATTCGCGTGTCAGTCCCACTCATACCATCCCTTCAGCGGGGCATTTTTTAGTGTATCAGCGGGCACCGGAAGTTTCCGCTATTCTGAGCGAGATCCTTTAGTATCCGAAAAGTCACTTAGTTTATTTTTAACAAAACCAGTATATAACAAAGCCTACTTCCAACGTAATTTGACTGCAAATCGGCTTAATCAGCTAATTATCCTATTTTTGGCAACTTCAAAAACAGAGTTACATGAGTTCAGGCTGGATCCTTTTTATACTGGCAACCATTGGTTCATTGATAGGTTTATACGGGATGTTTAAAAAAGCGGGAATTACACCCTGGAAAGCATTCGTTCCGTTTTATAACACCTGGTGCATGGTGTTGAAAATGCCGTTAAAAAAATATTGGTTTTATCTGCAGTTCATTCCCATAGTAGGTCAATTCATCACTATTTGGATATGCATCCGTTTTGTTGAGCATTTTGGCCGGTTTTCTCTTTTACATCACGCGGCTACTGTTTTTTTTCCATTTGTATATTTTCCTTACCTCGGCTTTTCAAAAAATGAGAGATATGCCGGCCACGCTGTAGTAAAAAATCATAAAAAATCATCAGCCAGGGAATGGATTGATGCGGCAGTTTTTGCCGTTGTAGCGGCCACGATTATTCGCACCTTTATATTTGAAGCATATGTGATTCCTACGGGTAGCATGGAAAAAACCCTGCTGGTAAATGATTTTTTGTTCGTGAGTAAGATGAGTTATGGCCCCCGTCTTCCCAATACACCACTCGCTATTCCGTTTGTTCATCATACAGCACCTATTACCGGAGGAAAATCCTATCTTGAATGGATTAAACTCCCTTACAAGCGTTTATGGACGACGCCGGTAAAGAGAAATGATGTGGTGGTTTTCAATTACCCTGTTGGTGACACCGTAATCGGTGAATACCAGTCGAACCTCAATTACTATGATGTACTGAGAGACCAATACGGTGGGAACCGCGAAGCCCTGCTCCAACGTGACGACATTATTGTAAGACCCGTTGATAAACGTGAGAATTTTATTAAACGTTGTGTAGGTATACCGGGTGATACGCTTCAGTTGAAGGAAGGCATATTATATGTAAATGGCGCTCCGGCGGAAGTGCCGGAAGCCTCGGCTACATTTTACAGCGTGCAAACTAAAGGGCAGTACTTTGATGAAGATGTTTTAAAAAATGATTTTCATGTAGAAACCGATCCCGAAAGACAGCAACTGCTCATTGGCAACAACATGAACTATATGATAGACCTGAGCGCAGATGAGGCAGATCGTATGCGAAAACTGCCTTACGTTGAAAGCGTGGTGAAAGATGTTAAACCATTCAATCCCGGTGTATTCCCCAATGATACCCTGCATTATAAATGGAGTGAAGACTTTTACGGCCCGGTCTGGATTCCCAAAAAAGGCGTTACCATTACGCTTACTGCCGACAATATCGCTTTTTACCGGAGGGTGATTGCCGTTTACGAACATAATTCCCTCGAAGAAAAAGACGGAAAATTTATCATTAACGGTATAGCCACCAACCAATACACTTTTAAAATGAATTACTATTGGATGATGGGTGATAACCGCCACAACTCCCAGGATTCCCGTTTTTGGGGTTACGTTCCGGAAGACCATGTAGTAGGAAAAGCATCGCT
>JADZFY010000139.1 GCA_020854215.1 Chitinophagaceae bacterium
AAGCCATCTGCGGAGGTTTGGACAAAAGTGAATAGCAGAATTCAAAAGGAACGAAAGTACAAACGCTTTCTTTTGTGGATTCCGTTATTGGTATTATTTGTAGGATCCGGAGTTTATCTGTTTTTGCAAAACCCGGATAAATCATTTTCATTTCAGCAGGCAGATACAATTCGGCCAAATAAGAAACGGACAGATGATGGGCAGGCTATGAATCCGCAGGAAAAGCAGCCAGCACCTGAAAGTTTTAAAAAAGAAATTACTGCAAACGGGTTAAAGGAAGGTAAAAAAACATTACCCGTTACACGCGGCGCTAATGAACAACAGTATAACGACGGTTTAGGTTCTGGTTCTAATGCTTCAAAAGGAAACGTTTTATCCTTGAAGCCGCCGGTAAACAAACAGGCAACTGGTAAAGCACAACAGACATTGTCTGATGTCTATTTACCAGTGCCTGACAATGCCGGCATACCGATAACCGTAAACCGCAATACAACTATTTCACATTCTCAAACCCGTTCCTTCAGGGAAGAGAAAGGCACTGTTGGCATCAACAGCCGTTCGAAGTTTCCACCGGTTACGGGTGAAAGGCAGCAGGTTACCATGAAAACCCGGATGCTCCCAGGCGTGGAATCTGAATCCTGGTTAGGTAATGCGGTGAAAGCGCCTGTTTTAAGTTCTCCCGTCGCACTCAAAAAAAAGAAATATTGGGAATGGGGAATAACAGGAGGGGCCGGGTTATCTGCTGCGGGCAAAAACTTATCGGAATTTCTTGGAGCCAACCCGACGGAAAAATCGGGAATGAATTTGCGACCGGGTGATTTAAATTTTTCGACCAATACGGGAATGCTTACCGGTCAGAACGGTATGCTCGCAGCAATGCCGCCTCCCGCTTCGGTTGTTGAAAAAGGCGTTGCCTGGCAAGCCGGTGGATTTGTAAAGAGGAGCATCACTAACCGACTTTTACTCAACGGAGGATTGTTGTACCAGTATTTTTCAACACACCGCTTAGTGGGGAACTACATCGGTAATTACGGGATTTTGCTAAACAATACGCGTAATGAGGTAAATGCAAGTTACGCGGGATATTATTCGGGAGGCACTGGCATTAACTATACCAACCGGTATCATTTTATTGAAATGCCTGTAGGTGTTCAATGGCAGATTAACCCGTTTGCGAAACTTCCACTGCAGGTAGGCGGTGGACTATCGTTGTCGTATATGCTGCATTCAACTGCTGTGCATTATCATCCGCAAACCGGATCGTACTATAAAGACAACTCCTTGTATAACAAAATACAGACCGGCGTTTTTGCCGAAGCTTCGGCAAAGTTTTTTGCTACCAGCAGGAGGCCGCTCTATATCGGACCGTTTGTTCAATATAACCTCAGCCAACTGATTAAGTCCGGTGTGAATAGCACTGAACAACATTTTATTATAGGGGGACTAAAAGCGCAGTGGGTGTTGGGGAAAAATTAATTCACGTATAATGCGTCTTTCTGCCCCCTGTTATCAGGCGCTATTTTTTGATCTGAAACAACTTCGGGTCCGCTGATTTTTTATGCTTTGTTGTTCTGTCTGCAGCGCTGACGGCGCATTGGGCTTGCAACAATTGCGTGTTAATTAATTCTGTGTTAGAGGGTGCAACGTTCTGTCTCCCCGTTTTGTCAGACCATTAAACCATTGCCATGATGAAGAATACTTTTTATCCCGCATTAATGCTGCTGACTTCTGCATTATTTATGCAGGGTTGTTTTAAAGACCACTGCACACAAACTTACAGCTACTTTGTACCCGTTTACAAAACAACGGATGAAGTAAGAGCAAATATCAAAAGCAATACACCACGAGATATTGAACGCGCCGGTAAGATATATATACGCGGTAACTATATTTTTTTAAATGAGATTGACAGAGGTATTCATGTCATTGACAATGCCATACCGTCGGAGCCTAAAAATGTTGCGTTTATTGATATTCCCGGTAATATGGATATGGCCGTGAAAGGAAATACACTGTACGCCGATGCCTACACCGATTTAATTTCCATTGATATTTCCAATCCGCTGCAGGTAAAAACTACAAAAATTGTAGAGAATGTATTTCCGTTTCGTCAATATTATGGAAGTTTTCTTCCGGACAACAGTAAGGTAATAGTGGACTGGCAGAAAAGGGATACCACTGTGGATATGGACTGCGGAAACGGTGGATTCTTCGGCGTAAATTTTAACAAGAGTGAAATGTTTTTGTATAGTGATGTTGCCTCGCTGTCCAACGGTTTCGCGACTTCAAAATCCGGCACCTCCGGAAAATCTGTATCTCCTTTTGGTGCAGGCGGATCCATGGCGCGGTTCGCCATCGCCGGAAATCATTTGTACAGTGTTACGCAAACGGATTTGAATGTTTTTGACATCCAGACGGCACAACAGCCCGCATTCACCAATAAAGTGAATATAGGCTGGAATATCGAAACGATATTCCCTTTTCAACAAAAGTTGTTTATTGGGTCAACAACGGGCATGTTTATCTACAGTATTTCCGACGGTAGCCACCCGCAAAAGGAGGGGCAGTTTTCGCATGTTCAAAGTTGCGATCCGGTAATAGCAGATGAAAACTATGCCTACGTAACCCTGCGCACCGGCACTACCTGTAACGGAACCGATAATCGCCTGGAAATATTGGATATTGCCAATATCAGTAGTCCCTCTCTGATAAAAACCTATGATTTGACCAACCCTCATGGTTTGTCTAAGGATCGTGATTTGCTGTTTATCTGCGATGGAACCAACGGATTAAAAGTGTACAACGCCGCAGATGTAAATAACCTCAAACTGATTACAACCATTGACGGAATAGTGACCTATGATGTAATTGCGATGAATAATATTGCCCTGGTGGTAACCAGCGATGGCTTATACCAGTACCTGTACGCGGATCCCAACAATATACAATTGCTCAGCAAAATTAAAGTGAAGCAATCATGAGGAAACAATTAGTGATCACTTTAAGTCTTTTTGCTTTTATTGTGCGACTTCCCGCGCAGGAGAAAGCGTTGTTCAAACTTACTTTTCATTCCATTGAGCAGGTGGCCTTGGTGAACGGCAATGATGCGGTATCCGGAGCCGTTCAAACCATAAACGGACTGAGCTATGGCAACTGGTATGCGGGGATAGGAGCGGGGCTTGATTTTTATCGTTACCGTTCTGTGCCGTTGTTTCTTGATATCAGGAGGTCGTTTGATGTTAAAAAAGGAAACAAACTTTTTGTATATGCCGACGGCGGGTATAATTTACCCTGGATAAAAAGTAAAACGCCGGCGTTTACCATCTGGGGTTGGCCAAACAATACAGACTATAAATATAAAGGCGGCGCCTATATGGATGCCGGTTTTGGCTACGCCGTATTTTTTAAAGGTGGAAATGCTTTATTGCTGAGCGCGGGGTACTCGCACAAATATTTTAGAGAAAAAAGAACTACAATAACCAGAACCAGTGAAAATTCCGAGACCACTGACGTGCAGCGATTCACCTATAATTTGAATCGTCTGATGGTAAAATTGGGCTGGCAGTTTTGACGCCATTATTGCTTAATAAATTCGAGGTTTCTTTTTATACCCTTAAATTTCGATCGCTTCAGTGGTGAGTGCTTAAATATCTTTTTGAAGCTTTCTTCGGTGAGGTCGTCCCAGTCGCTTGTATTAAAATTGAGGATTTCAGGAAGAGGCTCAAATTCCGGCTCATGGTTGGGCGTACTAAAGCGGTTCCAGGGGCATACCTCCTGGCAAATATCACAACCAAAAATCCAGTTGTTGAATTTTCCTTTCATCTCGTCAGGAATCAGCATGTCTTTTAACTCAATAGTAAAAT
>JADZFY010000140.1 GCA_020854215.1 Chitinophagaceae bacterium
TTGCTGCCGGGAAAGTATATCAAAAAAGCTGGGCGCTGGAAAATAGCGGGAACTGGTACGATTTTTCTGTAAAAATGAGCAATCACTTTCTGCACCGGTTTGCAGGAAGAGTAGAAACGGGCAAGCCGGGTATCAGTGATCCTGCAATGGCTCTGGCGTGAATGGGGTTCTGTGGAATGAAAAAAGCATATTTTGTTCTCTGCAGGCTCCACTCCATGCGTTGATTTATGCGCCAAACGCTGCGATGATTATTCATCGTCTCTATTTTGTCAAATCTACTTCTTGCATCAGCATGTAACAATAGTTTTAAAATACTTCTCACTCCGCCTCACCTTCGCTACAACGTCTCTCGCAGGCCTTGTGTACAGCCAGGACGTTGTGTTAGTTTATTCGCCACGTCCCACCAACTTGGTACTGACGCTCAACTTTTATCTATGGGGAGACGTGGCGGAGAAGAAAGGTCGCATTCTGTAGTGTAATAGCCCCCGTGTTTCACTCTTGTATCGCTTCCCCAGCGATCATTGATGGCAATATGGTCTTTTACCGATGATTCATTAAAGAGCAAGGCAAGGAAAGCTGGTGTTTCCCATTCTTTGCTGCTGTGTTCCCACTCGCCATCGCCCCATAACAGATCAGGCTGGTAACGATTGACCAGGTCTTTCATTTGCGGAAGCATGTGCTCGTCCACGTACCTGTTCAGGTTGGCTTTATACAATGGGTGGTACCATTCGTAAAGCGAAAAGTAATACCCCATGCGCAGCCCTTTTGCTTTAATGGCTTTGCCCAGATCACCGGCAATATCCCTGTGCGGGCCGATGTCCACACTGTTCCAGTTCCAGGATTCGGCACTGGGCCAACGCGCAAACCCTTCGTGATGCGTGGAAGTTAGCACTACGTAATTTGCTCCGGATTCATCCAACAGATCCGCCCATTCCGAAGGATTGAAATTTTCAGCTTTAAAATCATTTGCGAAATCCTGGTATTGAAAATGTTCGCCATAAACTTTGTTATGATGATCGCGGAACAACTGACCGGCAACGCTATTTTCATTCTTCCGGTACCAATACCATTCTGCATATTTTGAATATACCGGTATATTATTTCCTGTTGGCCTCCATGCGGGAACTGAATAGACGCCCCAATGAATAAAGATGCCAAACTTGGCATCGGTAAACCAGGCGGGTACCGGCCGGCTGTCAATAGACTCCCAATTGGGTTCATATTTTTTCTGGGCCGATAGCTGTATTCCGCTAATGAAGAGAATAACAGCGAGTAATCGTTTTGATTGCATGATTTTATGTTTTAGTTAGTTATTATGCCCACTGCACAGCGAAAGCCGATAGTTGCACACCGGTCTAACCCCGGGTTCATCAGTATAAATTTTGCTGAAAAATCATTTTGCTGTGCTTTTCCGTCGGTGTACCAGTGCGAACCCTCTGCTTTATAATAAGAGCCTCCTTTAATAATACAATAGCGGTTCAGGTCATCGCTTCTTTCACTTTCCGTCCACTCCCAGGTATTGCCGCACATATCATAACAACCGAAAGGAGAACGGCCTTTTTCAAATTGCTTTACGGGAGTGGTGCCACCGTACTGACCGTTATTACAATATTCTTCATTGAAAATATTTCCCCAGGGATAGGATAAATGTTGCGGACCTTCGGCAGCATATTGCCATTCTGCTTCTGTAGGCAACCGCTTGCCTGCCCACCTGGCGTAGGCTCTTGCATCATTTAAGTTCACATAAACTACCGGGTGGTCTTCCTTTCCTTTTGGAGGATGCCCGTTCGCCCAATGAAACAGGAAATGATCGGTATTGGCCGGCCTGTAGTTTGTTGCCTTAATAAATTCATAGTATTGCCGGTTGGTTACAGGCGTTTCATCTATTGCATAATCATCCAGGGTGATGTCTGTTTTACGGATGATCTCTTCAAACATTTGCTGTTCCGGCAGAGCCGAATGAGTCTCTCCAGGCAGCGGATAAAAACCGCATTCTCTTTGTGTAAACCTTACTGTTGTTGAGTGTGAAGAACCCTTTATCAAAAGCATGTTCTCCGGAAGATTGTTTTTGCTATAAGTTATTGAAGCAGGCAACACCATCTTTTCATCTGAAAGCACATAGGCTGTATCACTGTTGTAGTTTGAATAAACAATACTCTGCTGTTGAAGAAATCGTATAAATTCAGGAGTAATGCCTTCTTTTTTCATCGCGATTATGCCGATGATACCCCGACTGAGAATGCTGTCGGTGAAGTGTGCAGTGTCTCCTCTTATAACACCGATTTCGCGACCGGTTATTATGTTATAATAGAGGGTTCCCGGTATATGCCGGGTACTGAATAACAATCCAAACCGGTCCTTATGCAGGGTATTGACAAGTGTCCATATTGTAGTGTTTTTGTTAAACCATTTAGACGCAAAAACACCGGGCAATTCCGTTTTAAATAATGGTTCCCATCCTTCCCCTGAATAAATAGAATGGTAACGACGTTGCACCGGCAACATCAGGCGAAGAATGGATTTATCTCTTTCATTGTACAGGTTGGTGCTTCCGAAAATATTGTCCCAAATGATCATGCCACAGCCATTCATCCAGGCAGTATGCAATTCAGATGAATGATCTTTTGCCCATCGGTTGGTCATGTGCATCAGGTGTCTTCTTTCAAACCATTTATTCCAAAGCACACCAGGAGCCTCGCCGTCCTTATATGCCGGTATCCACTTCCAGCTCAGGTGATGGTCTTTTATTCGTTCGGCAGACACTTCTATTTCTGACTCCAGAGCAATTCCTTTTTTTACACCGTTTAATTTTTTCCGAAATTCTTCACCGCTTCCATCCATGGTATCTAAAAAAATACCGTCGGCATTGATTGCTTTAATGATTTCACAGAGTAAATCAATGTCAGACCGGCCCTCTCTTCGGGTGCCAGTATCCCAGGGATTGTAATCAATGAACACCCTGACGCCTTTTGCATGAAACCGGGTTACAATTTTTTTCAGGCCGACCAGCCCGCCTGGAAATCCCCGGTAAAAATCATACTGGTTGCGTTCATCAAAGCCAATGCGGGGATAAGCATGCCAGAGAACCACCCCGTCATAACCGCCAAACTGTTCTATACCGTCCTGCAAAAAATCATCAACGTTAAATATCCCTTTATCAGCATCATAAAATCGTTTATCAAAAAGCATCAACATGGTTACATTATAGCACCGGGAAGCCCATTTGAAATTATTGTCGGTGTAAAGGGCGCCGGAATAATTAATTTTATTTTTTACTTCAGTTCTAACCTTGTGCAGTTCATTTTTCCAGGCTTCCCATAGAGAAGTATCGGAAGGGGCAAATACAATTTCAGAGGGGCTGATTTGAATAGTTTGCTGCGCCATACCCGGCTCCACGAAAATGGCAGCAATCAACAAACGGATGCAATAGTTGAAGATCATTTTTTTCATATGCCTGTAGTGAAAAAGAAATAAAGTAAAGTTTGATCCCGTTGTTAAATAATTATTTTTTCAAGCC
Organism: Chitinophagaceae bacterium; assembly: GCA_020854215.1. Lineage (GTDB taxonomy): Bacteria > Bacteroidota > Bacteroidia > Chitinophagales > Chitinophagaceae > Agriterribacter. Next base: position 3,518 of record JADZFY010000140.1, read on the forward strand.
CTCTCAGAAAATGATCATCGGCATCGGCCCCGATTCCCGGGGCGTCAGGAACCTCCGGGAAAAAA
>JADZFY010000141.1 GCA_020854215.1 Chitinophagaceae bacterium
ATCTTAAATTCTTAAGGGAGTTTTTCAATTTAAGGGGGCATATATTCAGAATAGAGGGAAAATCTCCAAAAATGCCATCGGATAAACAGATCAATTATTTCAACACGCTGCTCGCAAAATACCTGGACCATAAAGCGAGTCCGGAAGAAATTGACTTTATTGAAAAATACTACCAGTATTTCGATCGGAACAAGAATCTCACAGATGACTTCACAGATGCCGAAATGAAAGAGACCGAGTTGAGAATGCTGAACAATCTCAAAACAGGAATATCCGGAGCGAATAAAAAGGTACGTCCTCTCTATTCATCATGGTGGAAATGGGCGGCTGCTTCGGTAGCGGTTGTTCTTGCCGGTGGAATTATTTTTTCGCAGTTGAACCGGCAGCCGGGGAAAGTCATTTCTGAAGTGAAAGCGGGTTCGTCTGAATCACATGATATCGCTCCGGGCACCGATAAAGCCATCATCACACTCGATGACGGAACCTCGGTTTTCCTTGATGATTCTTCCACCGGAGTTATAGCCAGGCAGGGCAGTACGCAGGTGTTCAAACTTTCATCAGGCGAAGTGGTTTACAGAAACGGCAAAGATGACGATGAGGTTGTTATCAATACCATGACTACCCCCAGGGGAGGAAGATACCAGCTTACCCTGGCCGATGGTACGAAAGTTTGGATGAATTCCGCGTCTTCAATTTCCTATCCTACAGCTTTTGCGGGAAAAGAAAGGAGAGTAAAAGTTACCGGCGAAGTATATTTTGAAGTGTCAAAAAATGCTCAAAAGCCATTTTATGTCGGCATTAATGATGAAACCGAGATAAGAGTTCTGGGCACCCATTTCAACGTTAATACCTATGCCGACAACGGTTCGATTAATACCACGCTTTTAGAAGGTTCGGTGAGTGTAAGCAATAATGCAAAAGAACTACTACTGAAGCCGGGACAGCAGGCTGAAATCAAAAATCGTGCTATCCTTCTCCTTAATAATGTGGATACTGCCAGGGTGATGGCATGGAAAAATGGTTATTTCTCTTTTAACAACACCGATTTGGAAATGATCATGAAGCAGTTAGCAAGATGGTACGATATAGAGGTGGAATATGAAGGGCAGGCCCCGTTGATGAAATTTTGGGGTGGCATCAGCATGAATTCAACCCTGTCGCAGGTATTACAGGTGCTGGAAGAGAGTAAAATAAGATTCCGGATAGAGGATAAAAGAATTGTTGTATTAAATAAATAAAAAAGAAAAAGTATGTAAAAAAAACAAAAAAAAAAACGGGCTACGCTGGAGACGTACCCCGGTGAAAATTTGAGCATCCAAAAAACAATCGGTGGACTATTTATTGTTAACTCAAAACAGTGCAAAACTATGCATTTTAAGGCAATTTTTTCCCCTTTTTATGAAGGAGAGCGAAAAAACAAGAAACAGCAAATAATCAGTTATGCAAGTTATTTGCTGTTTCCAACGGTGATAAGAAAAATCTTATTAACGATGAAACTGACTACTATCCTGCTTATTTCAACCTGCCTGCAGGTAAGTGCAGAGGGCTTTTCCCAAACAGTTACCCTCTCTGAGCATAACGCTCCACTTAAAAAAGTATTTACGGAAATCGGGAAACAAACCGGCTACGTCTTTTTTGGTAATGAATCTGTATTTGAGCGTGCCGGAAAAGTAACCATTAAACTAAAAGAAGCTGACTTACATTCCGTATTGGATATTTGTTTAAAAGACCAGGGCTTAACCTACTCCATTATCGGGAGTAATATTGTCATTAAAGAGAAGGAAAAAATACCATATCCGGTTGTTATTCCGGTTCCCGATCTTTTTGTTGACATTAAAGGTCGGGTATTCAATGAGGAAGGTGAACCGCTGGTGGGCGCCACGGTTACTATAAAAGGAACCCAGGTTGGAACATCTACTGACGCGGGCGGGAATTTTTCTATCAATGTCACTATGAATGCCACGCTTGTCATTTCTTATGTCGGGCATTCGCCTGTTGAAGTAGTGGTAAAAAAACAGGATATTGGAACCATCACGCTCAGATTGTCGGCCGAAAATATCAATGAGCAGGTGGTTGTAGTAGGGTATGGCGCTGTTCAGCGGAAGAATCTGACCGCCTCGGTTTCCAGTGTAAAATCTTCAGATGTGGTAAAAAGCACGGAAACTTCCCTGAACTCGGCTTTGCAGGGACGTGCTGCCGGGGTAGATGTAATTTCATCTGAGGGTGGTCCTGCTCCTACGGTGAGCATTACCATCCGTGGCGGATCTTCCATTTCTGCCAGCAATGAACCTTTATATGTTATCAACGGGTTTCCCCAGTTAGGCGGCTCTAACCTTAACATCAATGTAAATGATATTGAATCCATTGATATTATAAAAGATGCTGCTGCAGCTGCTTACGGGTCAAGAGGCGCCAATGGCGTGGTATTGATCACTACTAAATCCGGGAAAGCGGGGAAATTCAGCGTCAACTATGATGGGTATGTCAATACACAGCATATCAACAACCAGATCGCTGTTATGAACGCGGGGCAGTATGCAGAACTACAGCATTTCCTCAGAAGAGGTGGTGAATATGGCGATACCACTATGTTCAAAAACTGGCAAAATTATGCAGATTCCCCTTCTATCAACTGGCAGGACAGGATAATGAGAACGCCGCTCGGGCAGTCTCATAATCTTTCTATGTCGGGTGGAACAGACAAAGTAAAGATCCTTACGAGCTTCGGCTATTTCAACCAGCCCGGGATTATTATTGGGACTAAATACGACAGGTATACTGCCAATTTCAACATCAGGGCAAAGTTTAATAAGTTACTGAGTAATGAAACAACCGTTTATCTGGCTCAGGGTGAAAAATCCGGACCGGAGGTGAATGGCTCCGCCGGACCCACATTCTCTGCTATTAAAGCAGCTCCTTTCATAGGGAGTGGCTTTGAAACACTGTCTGATTTTTTAAGTGAAAATTTAGGTTTTGGTGGTGTATATGGGGTAGACCCGGTGGTTGAATTATCTGATCCTGAGTTAAAAAGGACAACATTCAACGGGAATTTAAATACTGCCTTTACATTTCATTTAACGGAGCATCTTAATCTTCGTGTGAGCGGCGGATTAAGTAAGGGAAATTCAGAGTATAAATCATTTTATCCCAGTACCACTTCCTCCGGCAGGATAAGCAATGGTTCGGCCTATATATCTATGAACAATAGTTTAAACTGGCTGAATGAAAATACATTGAATTACAGTAATACATTTAAAGGCATTCATGATCTCGACGCTACGCTGGGCTTTAGTATGCAAAAGTCAACATCCAATGATTACGGTTTCGGATCAAGGAATTTTGATATTCAAACCCTGGGATACGATTATGTTGATCTCGGTTCTGTTTTTAGCAAACCTTCCTCAAACAAGGTACAGTCGCAGCTAATGAGCTATTTCGGGATCGTGCGCTATTCATTGCTTGACCGTTACCTGTTCTCAGTGATCATGAGGGCGGATGGAAGCTCCAAGTTCCCCAATAGCCGGTGGGGATATTTTCCTTTTGCTTCTTTTGGCTGGAAAGTCAGTGAGGAGCCTTTCTTTAAAGACCTTTCCCGTAATGTGTCACAGTTGAAGCTGAGATTAAGCTATGGACAGACCGGTAATGAAAGCGTTCCGCCTTATTCCTCTTTGTTAAGGTTCTCTTCAATCTGGAATACAAATGATAACGCCGGCGGTCTTGTACCCGCTCTAGCGCCTGTATCTTTCGGCGTTGGTGATCTGAAGTGGGAAACCAATATTCAAACGAATATCGGTATTGATCTTGGTTTGTTCAAAGACAGGATCCTCATTACCGCTGATGCATACAAAAAGCAATCTAAAAACCTGTTGCTGGCAGCTAAAATAGCCTGGGCTTCGGGATATAAAAGCGTTTATAAAAACGTAGGGGATATCCAGGTACAGGGACTGGAATTTAACGTGAATACCCAGAATATCAGAGGCAAGCTGTTTTCATGGAACACGAACTTCAATATTGCTTTTACAAAAGGAAGAGTGAACAGGCTTACGGATGATGCGCAATATTTTTATGCAGGAGGCAATGCCGATCTGTTTATTGTGAAGGTAGGAGACAGGTTGGGCGGCATGTATGGGTTCCTTCAGGATGGTATTTATAATACACATGAGGAGCTATATAATGGTCCTACTAATTCGGTATTGGTAGTTACAGCCGGTGCAAGGAGATATAAGGATCTCAGCGGGCCGGACGGGAAGCCGGATGGCA
>JADZFY010000142.1 GCA_020854215.1 Chitinophagaceae bacterium
ATCTTAAATTCTTAAGGGAGTTTTTCAATTTAAGGGGGCATATATTCAGAATAGAGGGAAAATCTCCAAAAATGCCATCGGATAAACAGATCAATTATTTCAACACGCTGCTCGCAAAATACCTGGATCATAAAGCAAGTCCGGAAGAAATTGACTTTATTGAAAAATACTACCACTATTTCGATCGGAATAAGAATCTCACAGATGACTTCACAGATGCCGAAATGAAAGAGACCGAGTTGAGAATGCTGAACAATCTCAAAACAGGAATATCCGGAGCGAATAAAAAGGTACATCCTCTCTATTCCTCATGGTGGAAATGGGCGGCTGCTTCGGTAGCGGTTGTTCTTGCTGGTGGAATTATTTTTTCGCAGTTGAACCGGCAGCCGGGGAAAGTCATTTCTGAAGTGAAAGCGGGTTCGTCTGAATCACATGATATAGCCCCGGGCACCAATAAAGCAATGATCACGCTTGAAGACGGATCTTCGGTTTTCATAGATGATTCCACCACCGGGATCATTGCAAAACAGGGCAATACGGAAGTGTTCAGGCTTTCTTCAGGAGAAGTTGTTTACAAAAACAGCAATAATGAGGCTAAAGTACATATAAATACTATGACTACGCCAAGGGGTGGGAGGTATCAGTTGACTTTATCGGATGGAACGAAATTCTGGATGAATTCGGAATCATCCATTACTTACCCTACGGTTTTTATCGGGAAGGACAGAAGTGTGAAAATTACCGGTGAAGTATATTTTGAAGTAGCAAAAAATGAACAGCAGCCGTTTAGGGTTATCATAGATGATGAAACAGAGATTAAAGTTCTTGGTACCCATTTTAATGTCAATACGTATGCAGACAACGGATCGATCAATACAACCCTTTTAGAAGGAACGGTGAGCATTAGCAATAATCATAAAGAACAGATACTGAAGCCGGGACAGCAGGCTGAAATAAGAAATAATACCATCCACCTTCAAAGTAATGTTGATACGGCCCAGGTAATAGCCTGGAAAAATGGTTATTTCTCCTTTAACAGCACCGATCTGGAAATGGTGATGAAACTGCTGACAAGATGGTATGATATAGATGTTGTATATGAGGACAACATACCACAGATGAAATTTTGGGGTGGCATCAGCATGAATTCAACCCTGTCGCAGGTGTTACAGGTGCTGGAAGAAAGTAAAATACGATTCCGGATAGAGGATAAAAAGATTGTTGTATTAAATAAATAAAAAAGAAAAAACATGTAAAAAAACAAAAAAAAGAACCGGGCTGCGCTGGAGACGTAACCCGGTGAAAATTTGAGCATCCAAAAAACAATCGGTGGACCATTGATTGTTAAACTCAAAATCATGCAAAGTTATGCATTTTAAGGCAATTTTTTCCCCTTTTTATGAAGGAGAGCGAAAAAACAGCGAACTGCAAATGAGCCATTCCGGAAATTATTTGCAGTTTCCAACGGTGATAAGAAAAATCTTATTAACGATGAAACTGACTACTATCCTGCTTATTTCAACCTGCCTACAGGTAAGTGCAGAGGGCTTTTCCCAAACAGTTACCCTCTCTGAGCATAACGCTCCGCTTAAAAAAGTATTTACGGAAATCGGGAAACAAACCGGTTACGTCTTTTTTGGCAATGAATCTTTGTTTGAGCATGCCGGAAGGGTGACCATTAAACTCAAAGATGCTGACTTACATTCCGTATTAGATATCTGCTTAAAAGACCAGGGCTTAACCTACTCCATTATCGGGAGTAATATTGTCATTAAAGAGAAGGAAAAAATACCCTATCCGGTCGTTATTCCGGTTCCCGATCTTTTTGTTGACATTAAAGGCCGGGTATTCAATGAGGAGGGTGAACCGCTGGTGGGCGCCACGGTTACTATAAAAGGAACCCAGGTTGGAACATCTACTGATGCGGGCGGGAATTTTTCTATCAACGCCACTATGAATGCCACGCTGGTTGTTTCTTATGTCGGGCATTCTTCTGTTGATGTAGTTGTAAAAAAGCAGGATATCGGAACCATCACGCTCAGGTTATCGGCCGAAAATATCAATGAGCAGGTGGTTATAGTAGGGTATGGCGCTGTTCAGCGGAAAAACCTGACCGCCTCGGTTTCCAGCGTGAAATCTTCAGATGTGGTGAAAAGTACAGAAACTTCCTTGAACTCGGCTTTACAGGGGCGCGCTGCCGGGGTAGATGTAATTTCATCTGAGGGCGGTCCTGCACCTACGGTGAGCATTACCATTCGTGGAGGATCTTCCATTTCCGCCAGCAACGAACCGTTATATGTTATCAATGGGTTTCCCCAGTTAGGCGGTTCTAATCTCGACATCAATGTAAATGATATTGAATCCATTGATATTATCAAAGATGCTGCTGCCGCGGCTTACGGGTCAAGAGGCGCCAATGGCGTGGTACTGATCACTACTAAATCCGGGAAAGCCGGGAAATTCAGCATCAATTATGATGCATATGTCAATACACAGCATATCAATAACCAGATCCCTGTTATGAACGCGGGGCAGTATGCTGAATTACAACATTTTCTCAATAGGGGAGGTGAATATGGTGATACTACTATGTTCAAAAACTGGCAAAACTATACAGATTCCTCTTCTATCAACTGGCAGGACAGGATTATGAGAACACCGTTTGGGCATTCTCATAATCTTTCTTTATCGGGTGGAACAGACAAAGTAAAAATACTTACCAGTTTCGGCTATTTCAATCAACCCGGGATTATTATTGGGACTAAATACGACAGGTATACTGCCAATTTCAACATCAGGGCAAAATTTAATAAGTTCCTGAGTAATGAAACGACCGTTTATCTGGCCCAGGGTGAAAAATCCGGACCTGAGGTGAATGGTTCCGCCGGGCCAACATTCTCTGCTATTAAAGCGGCTCCCTTCATAGGTAGTGGCTTTGAGACGCTGTCTGAATTTTTAACTCAGAATTTAGGCTTTGGCGGTATATATGGGGTAGACCCGGTTGTTGAATTATCCGATCCGAAGTTGAAAAGAACTACATTCACCGGAAATTTAAATACTGCCTTTACATTTCATTTAACGGAGCATCTTAATCTTCGTGTGAGCGGCGGGTTAAGTAAGGGAAATACCGAGTATAAGTCATTTTATCCCAGCACCACCGCATCCGGCAGGCTGAGCAATGGTTCGGCTTATATAGCTATGAACAATAGTTTAAACTGGTTGAATGAAAATACTTTGAATTACAGCAATACATTCAAAGGCATTCATGATCTTGATGCTACGCTGGGCTTTAGCATGCAAAACTCAACATCCAACGATTACAGTTTCGGAGCAAGGAATTTTGATATTCAATCCCTGGGATATGATTATATTGACCTTGGTACTGCTTTTAGCAAGCCGACGTCAAACAAGGTACAGTCGCAGTTAATGAGCTATTTCGGGATACTGCGTTATTCATTGCTTGACCGTTACCTGTTTTCTGTGATCATGAGGGCGGATGGAAGCTCCAAGTTCCCCAATAACCGGTGGGGGTATTTTCCTTTTGCTTCTTTTGGCTGGAAGATCAATGAGGAACCTTTCTTTAAAGACCTTTCCCGTAATGTGTCTCAATTGAAGCTGAGATTAAGCTATGGACAGACCGGTAATGAAAGTGTTCCGCCTTATTCATCCCTGTTAAGGTATTCTTCGGTATGGAATATGAATGACAACGCCGGTGGTCTTGTGCCTGCTTTAGCGCCTGTGTCATTTGGGGTTGGCGATCTGAAGTGGGAAACTAATATTCAAACGAATGTTGGGGTTGATTTGGGGTTGTTCAACGACAGGATCCTTATTACCGCTGATGCATACAAAAAACAATCTAAAAACCTGCTGCTGGCAGCTAAAATCGCCTGGGCCTCGGGGTATAAAAGCGTTTATAAAAACGTGGGGGATATCCAGGTACAGGGACTGGAATTTAATGTGAATACCCAAAATATCAGGGGTAAACTGTTCTCATGGAATACGAACTTCAATATTGCCTTTACAAAGGGAAGAGTGAACAGACTTACGGATGATGCGGAATATTTTTATGCAGGAGGTAATGCCGATTTATTTATTGTAAAAGTGGGAGACAGATTAGGTGGTATGTATGGGTTTCTTCAGGATGGTATTTATAATACACATGAGGAGCTATATAATGGTCCTACTAATTCGGTATTGGTAGTTACAGCCGGTGCAAGGAGATATAAGGATCTCAGCGGGCCGGACGGGAAGCCGGATGGCA
>JADZFY010000143.1 GCA_020854215.1 Chitinophagaceae bacterium
TATGGCTAAAGTGTCTGTTGTTGAAGCATCGGTAATTGACACCGCCTTCCCCTCAGTGAGCATCGTAACCGTAAGTTTTCTATTTCCTGAAGTATTGATCCAGTCACCCAGGTAATTTGTGGTTTGAGCAAAGCACGATATGGATATCAAACGCAGCAATAAGATAATAATTTTGAGTTTCATGATGTTTTGAATCACCATTTGCGAACGTGCAATATGCCTATTGGGAACGTCATTCGCAGGCAACTCTTATTGATTAACGCAATACCGGTCTGGAATTTTATATTTAGGACTAAACTTTCCTTAAAATAATCTACCCTATTCAACGGGCAAACAGAAGTTGGGGCACTTTATATCATTATTCCCTGGTTAACATCAAAGCCGAAATCCGGAAAATTGGAAGGTGGGTCAATATAAATCCCGTCAGTCTTCCCTTTCATGGGTAAATGTGAAGGCATGGAGATTATCCCCTTTTATTAATAAATGGACAGGGCAATTGTGTGAATCACTGATTGGTGGGTAATGAGAATGTCGCCGGTTAGGGAATAAGACAGGGTGATGACTTTTTCTTATGTCGCCCGTTTGCAACGTCTACACTTTAATCAGCAGTTCCTTTACTATTTTTCCCTCACCATCTGGTGTGGTATAGAATGGCCGCTTTTCTACTTCATAATTCGTATCGGGTGGGATACCCAGCGTATGATATATGGTTTGATGTACCTGCTCAATCTTAATTGGATTTTCAATGGTTTTACACGGACGTTCATCAGCAGTCTTTCCATATACGAAACCCTTTTTAATTCCTCCTCCAAACATCAGAATAGAACACCCGTCTGTAAAATGGCGATGCATACCATAGAACTTCATGTCGTTTAATATATCCGGCTGATTTACCTGTTCCTGCACTTTGGCATCCGGTCTTCCTTCCACCATCATATCCCTGCTAAACTCGCTGGCCACAATAATGAGCGTGCGATCCAGGTGACCACTCTTTTCCAAATCTTTTACTAATTGCGCTATAGGACCATCCACCATTTTCTTCATGTCTACCATCCGCGTGTGTCCGTTCTCGTGCGTATCAAATCCCATAAAAGGTTCATACTCGGTAGTTACACTAATAAATCTTGCCCCCTGCTGTGTGAGCCGTTTCGCAAGCAGGCAACCCAGTCCAAAACGGCCGGTATTGTATACATCGTACACCTCTTTCGGCTCCAGGTTCAAATCAAAGGCTTTTGCTTCCGGCGAATTGAGCAGCATATATGCCTGTTCCATAGATCGTTTCAGCGACTCTTTCTGATAATCACTACCGAGGTCGCCCATTACACTTTTACTGATCAGATCATTATACAACTGATTGCGCTTTTCAAACCGCTTTGCATCCATGCCAACAGGCGGGCGTACACTCTCTAAGCCCTGGCTGGGGTCGGGGATTAAAAACGGGCCAAATTCATTACCCAAAAAACCGGCAGTATGAAATGCTTTGAGCTCCTCGGCTTCACCTACTGTCATCCTTTGTCCAATATCTATAAATGCCGGAATCACCGGATTCTTCGGGCCTAATTCCTTTGCTATCCATGCGCCAATATGCGGCGCTGCCACCGTTTGGGGTGGCTCGTAACAGGTATGCCAGTGATATTGGTGCCTGGAATGAAGGATATGCCCCATGTCGGCCGCCACGTACGATCTGATGAGTGTTCCTTTGTCCATCACGCTACCAATGGATTGCAGTCCGTCCGAAAAACGGATCCCGTCTAATGCCGTAGGAAAGGATTGGAATGTGCTCAACACCCGGTTACCTTCCAGTCCTTTTTCATAGGGTGTATATCTTTTAGGATCAAAAGTTTCGGTATGCGCCATACCGCCAGCCAGCCACAACAAAATCACTGTATCGGCGGAAGTGTCCACCATCTTTTTTTTCGCTTTACCGCAGCTACTCAAAAGTCCGGCCACCGGCGCACCTGCTGCCAGCGCGGCAAGCGTGGCCGCGCTGGAATTCTTAATAAAATCTCTTCGATTCCAATTTGCTTTCATAATCTCAATTTGTTAACGGAATGCTCGAATCATTTTTTTAGTATATCAATTGAAATTCCGGATGCAACATCATCGCCCACAAAAAATCCTGCACTGTTGCCTCTGTTGGTGTTTTGCCCAGGGCTTTTAATGCCACCGACTGCTCTTCAGCTTCAGGTGCTCTTCCTAATGCATTCCTGTAAATTTCGATGATCATTTTGTCCGGATCCGGATATTCGTTCTTCCATTTCTTTGCTGCACGAACCAGCGTATTATTAAACCGGTCGCCATTGGTAAGCTCGAGTGCCTGCAACAGATTAGCCTGAGAGACACGTCCTGTGGAAACGGTCTCCCTGTTAGGGCGCCCCAGCGCTGTAAGGTAGGCGTCATTTTTAACCAGTGATGCCCGTGGAAAAGGTATTGCAGCATGCAAATCTTCCGGCAAGAGTTTATACACTATGCCACTGTCGCCATATACCGGTTGAATGGATTTACCCACTGCATCTGTAAACTGTTCTGCGGTTAGCCGTCTGCGTAACATTCCGGTAAACACATATTCCGGAGCAACGACTAATTCAGCTTCTTTGATGCCTACTGACGGCAACTGATAGGTAGAAGAAGTAACAATTTTGTAGATGAGTTTTTTGATATCGTACCCTGTTGCTACGAAGTCGGATGCTAACCAATCCAGCAGGTCCTGGCTCCAGGGTTCATTATCCATCACATCCACCGGCTCTACAATTCCACGACCCATGAGTTGCGCCCACACCCGGTTTACCAGCGTACGGTATAGTCTTCCATCTTTGGGTTGCACCAAATATTCAGCCAGTTGTTTCAGCTTTTCCTGCGGGATAGCGTTCGAATCAATTTCTCCCA
>JADZFY010000144.1 GCA_020854215.1 Chitinophagaceae bacterium
CCTCCCAGAGCGGGTAGTCGTTCCATTATCATTTCCTGTGCGGCATTTTTCAATTTCATTTTTCCAAACTCCATCATATCACTGATGGTTTTAGACATCACCAGCCGGATAAAAAATTCACCCCAACCCGTGCAGCTAATGGCACAGGTTGCATTATTAGCGTAAGTGCCTGCACCTATGATCGGCGAATCCCCTATGCGCCCGAAACGTTTATTGGTCATTCCACCCGTACTGGTTGCTGCGGCGAGATTGCCATTTTGGTCGAGCGCTACTGCTCCAACGGTTCCAAATTTTGAATCGTTATTTATAGATCTGTATATCAAACCATTGCTTTTTTTATCCGAATGATCAAGTTCACTTTTTAATGAGTCCTCTTTTTTTACCCGCATCAGGGACTTCCATCTTGCTTCAGTAAAAAAATAAGATGGGTCAACAATGTCAAGTCCGCATCGCGCTGCAAACTGATCCGCACCTGCGCCGGTAAGCATTACATGATTGCTTTTTTCCATTACGGCGCGGGCGGCCGAGATGGGGTTTTTTACGGTAGTAACTCCGGCTACGGCGCCGGCTGTAAGTGTCTTTCCATTCATTATAGAAGCGTCTAATTCATTTTTGCCTTCGTGAGTAAATACCGCGCCTTTGCCCGCATTAAACAGCGGATTGTCTTCCAGAATACGAACCGTTGCTTCTACTGCGTCAAGTGAAGTGCCACCCGATTCCAAAATGGCATATCCCTTTTTGAGGGCCTGCGATAAACCGTCGGTGTACGCTTTTTCCATCTCCGGCGTCATTTGATTTTTCAAGATGGTGCCGGCACCACCGTGTACTACCAGCACAACTTTGCTGCCGCCACGAATGGTTTGAGCAGCTAACCCCTGGCCAACCAATACCACCAACAGAAAAAAAAGCAGGTACCTCATGATTGAATATTTTGATGTGTACGTTCTTCTGAAATAAAGCAATTTTATATTGCTGTTACAATGTAAAGTTAGAGAAACAAAGTTCGTTAGTTTGGTGAAACGCGACTGTGATTATTTTTGAGGAACATACAAAAACCTTTACACAATTTTTCTTCTTGTAATAAAATTTACTGCCATGCTGATTCCGGATAAACGGCGATGCGGTGAGTTCTTAATGTATAGGGAATGCTTTTCCTTCCGGTACTGTTTTTGAAATCGAGACTTTTTGACGATTGCAGCGGCATATGACAGGAAATACAGTTCTTTTTCTCCTGTATCATTTGGGAACTGTGTGGCGACTGATGATGGCAACTGGTACACGCGGCGGTTAAAGTCTCCCAGGTTTGCTTCTTTACCTGGTGAGGGTTGTGGCATGTGAGGCAGGTAAGTGTACTCTGTTTGTAACAAGCACTTTGCTGTAACGATTGCATCTGCATGCCGTGAACATCGGGATTGTTCAACGACCCCGGGTAATAAAGGAGATAGTCTTTTAACGAATCACCCGGGGTGAAGGCAAAAATAGATTTTAATGACGCTGCATTTCCGGAATGACAAGTGCCACAAAGATCTGATTGCTGTGTACGATTGAGCAATTGTATAGCGGTCAGATGCTTTGCTTTTTTTTCTGCCGGGTTTTTCAGGTGAAAATCCACGTGCTGTTTTGCCGGGCCATGGCAACGTTCGCAGTCAATTCCATAAACAATAGATGCAGGACTAAACGTCTCTTTAATCTTCATGGACCCGGTTGCTCTATTATAATGAAATGCATAAGACGAATGACACTCAAAACATTTGCTGATCACCGGACGCGTATAGTAGGGATGATCTACCGGAAATCCCGGACTATTTGTCCACAAATTAAGGTAAGTTAAATACGTGAGTGGCAGTTGAAAAACCTGATCGTCTTTCCAATAGGCAAAGGTTTGAGCTTTTTCACCTGAGCCAAATGCGATATCCATTTTTTCCGACAGCAGCCTTTTATCCCCGGCATAAAGCGATTGCATCGCATTGCCATCTATTTCTTCCAGTACTACTTTTTGTCCGTTGGTATAATTAACCGTTATGGGATTGTTACGGAAGGTTTTTCTGATACTGTCATCAACAACAGGTGCAGAAGCGTTGAAGTGGCTGGTATGGGAATAACTGTTTACAATATCGCCGTGGCATTGTACGCAAGAGGCTATTCCGGCATAGGATGACCCGCGGGGATCGGCATAAGCAGGCTCGCGGAAACATTGAACAAAACAAAATGTTGCGATAACGAGCAAAAGAAAAACAACAAGTAATCTCCTGTGGTGCATGATTACAATGGGGTTTCTGTTGCTATGAAGATACTGTTTATTTGCTTTGAAAAACCGTGGGCAAAAACTTCGGACTGCATCCAGATATTTCTGAAAATACCAACGTGGAAACTGTTGGAGGCCGCTATTCCTCAAAATATACCCTTAGTACCCGTTGGGAAATGCCCGTCATTATTTCGTAAGGAATGGTTCCTGCCTGTGCTGCCAAAATTGAAACGGATAGCTCCTCTCCAAAAATAATAACGGTATCCTCTTCGGTTACTCCCGGGATGTCGGTTATATCCACCATAGTCATGTCCATGGCAACGTTTCCAATAACCGGGGCAACCTGCCCGCGGATCAGCACATAACCATTTCCGTTACTAAAACTGCGGCGAAACCCGTCGGCATATCCAATGCGTATTGTAGCAACTATACTGTCTTTTTTAATCGTGCCTTTTCGGCTATAGCCTACCGTTTCCCCTGCCGGTATATGTTTAATCTGTGCAATTGTTGTTTTGAGTGTAGCCGCCTCTTTTAATCCAGGCATCTCGCTTCCGGTGCTATCCACCCCGTATAGTCCAATGCCCAATCTTACCATATCAAAATGTAAAGAAGGGTGCCTTTTTATGGCAGCAGAATTAGCCAGATGTTTGAGGAACCGGTATGGAAGATGCGATTCTAATACGTGGCACACGGCAAGATATTGTTCCGCCTGGTGCCGGGTAAATTCGTCCATAGAGGGATCTTCGCTTCCGGCAAGATGACTGAAAACCGATTGAACTTTTAAAAGATCATTTTGCAACAAGGTTTTCACGAGCAACTCACTGTTGGCAGGTTCAAAACCTAAGCGGTGCATACCCGTATCAATTTTAATATGTACAGGGTAATGTTTTAAACCCTGGTTAGCCAGGTGCTCCTGAAAGTGGTGCAGAATGGAGAAGGAAAACAGTTCGGGTTCGAGATGATGTGCCGTAAGCGCGGCAAAACTGTTTACTTCAGGGTTCATTACCATGATAGGGAGATGAATGCCCGACTTTCTTAACTCCACGCCTTCGTCGGTATACGCTACTGCCAGGTAATCTACCTTATGAAACTGCAGGATATTGGCTATTTCATATCCGCCACTGCCATATGAAAATGCTTTCACCATCACCATTATCCTGGTGGAAGGAAGCAGCAGTTGCTGGTACTGTTTCAGGTTATGTACTATGGAGGTTAAGTTCACCTCCAATATCGTTTGATGCGCCTTCAACTCCAGGAGTGTAATAATGCGTTCCAGCGCAAACGTCCTTGCTCCTTTTACGAGGATGCTCTCCTCGCGAAACTGTGAACTGTGGAACTGAGCAATAAAGTCCGCCGTTGAGTTATAAAAGCTCGTTTCCGGGATTGCTTTTTCAAATTGATTTTGGTATTGCTCCATCTTTTCACCAATACCAATAAAGCGATCAATTTTGCTGTTCCCAAGTATAAGCGAAATTTCGTAGTACAATTGATCCTCATCCTGTGCTTCAGCAAAATCAGAAAGTATGACGGTGTGCTTTTTATGCTGTTGTTGCTGTGCCAGAAAATCAAGAGCGATGCGTAATGAGCTGATGTCGGCGATATAGCTGTCGTTAATAACCGAACAATTGTTGATTCCCTTCTTCAATTCAAGGCGCATTTCCACGGGTTTAAGAAAGCCCATCCGGTTGATAATCGTTTCGAAGCGTTGACCCAGTACCAGCAACAGACAACAGCAGGTGATAGCGTTTTCTACAGATGCATCGTCAATAAACGGAATACAAAAAGTTAGTGACGAAGGAGGATATATAGAAGTGGAAGATGCAGGGTTTACGGCGACAAATCTTTCCACCAGTTCTTGATTGAGGTTTAGCCGGATGGTTGTATTTGTTGCTTCTTTTTTAATCCCGGTAACGCTAACCGCACATCCGGTGCTTTTGCCCCAAAAGAGGCATGGTATGCCTGCATCGGTAACGGCTTCAACTACCAACGGATCATCTCCATTAGCAATTAAACAACGAACATTTCTGAACAACAGGAGTTTCTCCCTTATCTTTTGCTGCTGATTGGTAAAGTGTTCAAAATGAGCATCACCCATATGTGTAAGTATGCCTAATGTAGGACGAATGATGGTCTGTAAAGACTGCATTTCATCCGGCTCAGAAATACCCGCTTCAAATATCCCCAGGGTATGGGTATCGTTTATCTGCCATACGCTCAGGGGTACACCTATCTGTGAGTTATAGCTCCTCGGGCTGCGAACAATATGAAAATCTTTCTCCAACAACTGATTCAGCCATTCTTTTACTATGGTCTTTCCGTTACTACCGGTAATCCCAATTACCGGTAGATTGTACGCGGAGCGATGAACGGCTGCCAGCGTTTGAAAGGCTGTTAGTACATCGGTTACCCGGATAAAACACGCATCGGTATAATCTCCGGTATCGAAAGACGCGGCTACCACAAAGCATCGTACTCCCCTTGCGTAGAGCTCAGGTATAAACTGATGACCGCTGCGCCGGGAACCCGACAGTGCAAAGAATAAAGAGTGGGCCGCCTCTACCACCTTTCGGCTATCCGTTAGCAGGTAGGTAATTACCACATCATTACAACCCTGTTGCTGAAGTTGCCCGTGCACAATAGCTGCAATACGTTCGATCGTGTAACCTGCCATGCTGTAGGATGGTTTTACTGCTCTGTAATTTGTTTTGGCATTTTACGGTTATGATATATAGAGTAAACAATAGACGCCGTGAGGCAAACAACGATTACAGCCAGTGAAATATATATGGAAATGTGAATATTAAAATATTCTATCAGCATTTTTATACCGATAAAAACCAATACCACGGCAATACCCTGCTGCAGGAAGTCAAATTTATTTACGGCACCTTTGAGCAAAAAGAACAGCGCCCTTAAACCAAGAATAGCAAAGATATTGGAAGAATAAATCACCAGTACATCATCAGGCGAAAATGGAATGTCAGCCCGCTCACGCACGATTGAAACCACTGTGGGAATGGAGTCTAATGCAAAAACAATATCAATGGCTGCCAGCATAAATACCACTACCGACAGCATGGTGAAATATACTTTTCCATGACGCCGCACAATATATTTTCCACGGGGTTCTACCGTTGTCAGACGAAAGTATTTCCTGAGGAATAAATAGAGTTTCGATTCACGGGGGTTAAATTCTTCCTCGTCTTTTTTGAAAAATAATTTGTACCCCGTATAAACCAGAAATACGCCAAAAATATAGAGTATCCAGTGGAACCGTTCAATAAGTCCGATACCTATCGCTATAAAAATGATTCGGAATACGATGGCTAACAAAATTCCAATGAGTAATGATCTGGCGGTATCAGAATCGGCAATTTTAAAGGAACTAAAAATGAGAATGAATACAAAAATATTATCAATACTCAATGACTTCTCCATGAGGTACGCCGTTAAAAACTTGGTAGCCACCTTCGAACCATCTTCAAAATAGAGAAAGACACAAAATGCAAGAGAAATCAACACCCAAAAAACGCTTTGATAAAAAGCGCTTTTCATAGTGATATGCGAATTTTTTTTGCTGAACAGGCCAAAATCAAAAATAAGGGCAATTACAAGCACAATACCGAACGTGAGATAAGAAATTTCCGTAGGTGTCATTAATTCAAAAAATTTTTCCAAAGATAAGGTTACAGCGCCGATGCGGGGTCAATTACCGCGGATTTCACGCAGAACGGGGAAGCCGGTTTGTAAATTTGGTTTTTCCCTAACAGAACATACAAGCAACCGGGTTACCATGTGTATCCGCTTGTTTGGATTTTCCTATTTTTCTTTACCTTCAAACCCAAAGATTGTTTCATGCCAAAATTTATTCTTGCGTTAGACCAGGGCACTACCAGTTCGCGTGCCATCATCTTTAACCATAGTGGTTCTGTAATTTCTGTTGCCCAGAAAGAGTTTAAACAAATATTTCCGCGGCCGGGATGGGTGGAACACGATCCCAATGAAATATGGAGTACCCAGTTGGGTGTTGCTGCAGAAGCGATAAGCAAAGCCGGCTTAACTACTGAAGATATAGCAGCTATTGGTATTACCAATCAGAGAGAAACAACCGTTGTGTGGGAAAGAGCTACCGGTAAACCCATATATAATGCCATTGTATGGCAGGATCGCCGCACCGCAGCTTTTTGTGATGAACTGAAAGCGAAGGGAACGGATAAAGTTATTAAAGAAAAGACGGGACTGATTTTGGATGCCTATTTTTCTGCCACCAAAGTAAAATGGATTCTGGATAACGTGCAGGGCGCCAGGGAAAAAGCAAACAAAGGCGACCTGTGTTTTGGTACTATTGACAGTTGGTTGATCTGGAATCTCACCAAAGGACAAATTCATGCCACCGACGTTTCAAACGCGTCGCGTACCATGCTGTTGAATATTCACACGCTTCAGTGGGATGGTGAGCTCGAAGCCATCTTTGATGTGCCTGGCAGTATGTTGCCTGAAGTAAGAAGCAGCAGCGAAGTTTACGGTGAAACGCAAAATATTTTAACCGCTCATAATATTCCCATTGCCGGCATAGCAGGCGATCAACAGTCGGCACTGTTTGGACAGATGTGTACCCAGCCCGGTATGGTAAAGAATACTTACGGTACGGGTTGTTTTATGTTGATGAATACCGGTGAGCAACCGATCCCTTCGTTGAATAACCTGCTAACCACTGTGGCATGGAAGGTAAATGGTGTTACCCAATACGCCCTGGAAGGAAGTGTGTTTATTGGTGGTGCCGTTGTACAATGGTTGCGCGATGGATTAGGAATTATTAAATCATCGGGTGAGGTGGAAGCGCTTGCGTTAACGGTACCCAATACGGATGGGATATATGTAGTGCCGGCTTTTGCCGGGCTGGGTGCTCCGCATTGGGATCAACATGCCCGTGGTACGATCGTGGGGATGACGAGGGGGACGACAGCTGCTCATATTGCCCGGGCCGCCATAGAAAGTATTGCGTACCAAACGATGGACGTGCTGAAAGCGATGGAGGCTGATTCGGGTATTGCCATTAAAGAACTTCGGGTAGATGGTGGGGCCACAGCCAATAATTTACTGATGCAATTTCAAAGTGATATGCTGAATACTAAAGTGATTCGGCCGAGTATTATAGAAACAACCGCATTGGGCGCTGCCTATTTGGCCGGTTTGGCTATAGGATACTGGAAGAACCTCGATGACATCCGGAAGCAATGGCAGGTGGATCGTATTTTTGATCCGGCAATGAAAGAGACAGAAAGAATCGAATTATCAAAAGGCTGGCAGAGAGCCGTGAGCGCCGCTAAAGTATGGGCAGAGGGAGTTTAAATTGGTTATTTTACAAATACAGAGCGCGGCTGCCTGAGAGCAGTTGTGAATGTGATTTTAGATTCGGTTACTTGAAAACTGCTCAATAAGAGATGGTTTCAGTTTTTTATTTCATTTTCGCGAACGAAATTCAAACAACAAACAACAAATAATAAATCCTGAGATTAATTATGCAAAGGGCGGAATTGCTTGGCAGACTGGAATCAGAATCAGAATGGGATATTATTATTATTGGCGGGGGAGCTACAGGGCTGGGCGCAGCCGTAGATGCTGCTTCAAGGGGATACAAAACCTTATTGCTGGAGCGTTATGATTTTGCCAAAGGCACTTCCAGCAGGGCGACTAAATTAGTACATGGCGGCGTACGCTATTTGGCACAGGGTAATATTAAGTTAGTGATGGAGGCATTAAGAGAACGGGGGCTGCTTTTAAAGAATGCATCTCATCTTACGCGAACCCAGCCTTTTTTTTTACCGGTGTATTCCTGGTGGAAGAAATGGTACTATGGAATAGGATTGAAGATTTATGATATCATGGCGGGGGCACTCCGTATTGGGAAAACCCGAATGGTGTCCAAAAAAACAATTCTGCAAAACGCGCCCGCCATTGCCCGAAAAGGATTAAGCGGAGGGATACGGTACTATGATGGTCAGTTTGATGATGCCCGCCTCGCATTGAACCTGGCACAAACGGCAATCGAACAGGGAGGCACGGTACTGAATTATATGGAGGTACGTGGCCTGCTCAAGGAAAATGGAAAATGCAATGGTGTAACGGTTGTGGATTCTCTTTCCGGCAAGGAGTACGAGATGAAGAGTAAGTCAGTTATTAATGCTACAGGCGTATTTACAGATGATGTGTTAAAGATGGATGATCATTTGCAACACAAAATCGTATCGCCTTCACAAGGCGTTCATTTGGTAGTGGACAAAAAATTTTTCCCCGGCGACTATGCCATGATGATTCCTAAAACTGACGATGGTCGGGTACTTTTTGCTGTACCCTGGCATCAGAAGGTGATTATAGGTACTACCGATACACCCGTAGGGGCGCCCTCCTTTGAACCCCGTGCCCTGAACGATGAAATTGAATTCATATTTAGGAACGTAAACCGTTATCTCACCTCAGATATTTCCAGGCAGGATGTATTGTCGGTTTTTGCCGGTCTTCGTCCGTTGGTGAAAGTGCCTGGTCAAAAAAATACCGCACTCATGCCCCGCGACCATACAATCATTGTATCGGGAAGTAACCTGGTAACGATTACGGGCGGTAAATGGACCACCTACCGTAAAATGGCAAAGGTGGCAGTGGATAACGCATTGTTTGTAGCAAAACTGGAACGCAGGGCCTGTGTAACAGAATCCTTACGCGTACACGGCTGGCTTTCGGAGAATAATACAGACGATCCAATGAGTTATTATGGATCAGATGCTGACGCGATAAGAAAACTGGAAGGACAAAATCCTGAGTGGAGCGAAAAAATACATGAGGCTCATCCCTGGATTAAGGCGCAGGTGATTTGGGCGGTTCGCCAGGAAATGGCGATGACAGTGGAGGACGTGTTGGCAAGGCGGATACGAATGCTTTTTTTAGATGCCCGTGCTGCTATTGATGCGGCGCCGGAAGTAGCCCGTTTGATGGCTGCAGAAATGGGCAAGGATGAAAGCTGGCAGCAACAACAGGTAAATGCATTTACTGCATTAGCCAAAGGATATTTGTTATAGCATATCCGAATGATGTGCTACCGTATTTCATTCCTGTTTGGATATTGGTTGGGTTGATGTTTTTAATTTGATTTTTGTTGCGTACCGATGAAGGTTTCAAAATTCGGTAATCGCACTTTATCAATTTTTGCATATTTTTCCTGAATTATTAATTTAAAAAAATTGCTTGCATATGTCTCCATTTCTGGCAGAAATTACAGGAACCGCTTTGTTGATTGTTTTAGGTGGCGGCGTGGTAGCCAACGTGGTTTTGGATAAAACAAAAGGCAACAACGGTGGATTAATTGCAATTACTTTTGGCTGGGCAATAGCAGTATTTACGGGAGTGTATGCTACTGCTGCAGCCAGTGGGGGACACCTGAATCCTGCGGTTACTATCGGACTGGCTGTGGAAGGAAGTTTCGACTGGGCGTTGGTGCCCTCTTATATACTGGCACAATTCATTGGCGCCATGTTGGGTGCGGTCATAGTGTGGTTATCTTACCGTCAGCATTTTGATGACACGCAGGATGCCAATGCTAAGCTGGCGGTTTTCTGCACGGCGCCTGCTATCCGCAGTGCTGCGCATAATGTTATTACGGAACTGGTAGGAACGTTTGTGCTGGTGTTGGGCGCTTTGCTGTTATCAAAACCCGATATGAAGTTGGGCGCATTGGATGCATTACCCATTGCTTTGTTGGTATTGGGTATTGGCTTGAGTTTGGGCGGACCTACAGGCTATGCCATCAACCCAGCAAGAGATCTTGGTCCGCGTATTGTTCACGCCATACTACCGATTAAGAATAAACGTAATAGCGATTGGAGTTATGCCTGGGTGCCGGTGGTAGGTCCCATAATGGGTGGTGTACTTGCCGCACTCGTGTTTAAGCTGTTGTTGAAGTAAGTGAATGTTATTGCTCAAAGATAACACGGATGTGCACAGATGGAAATGCAGGTCATCTGAACAGGAAAAATATCTGCGTATTCTTTGAAACAGAATGTATTGCTAACATTTTAATCCATTAAAACCTCCGAAAACTATGTACAATGCTTCCCGATTTTCTTTATGCTGTTACCAATGAAGCCCCGGTATACGGGGATGTGACCAACAACAAACCCCGGAACCTGGTGAACAAAATACAGATGGGTACTTATGTAACCATAAAAAGTGAGTTAGGTGACTTTTACCAGGTAGTTACCGCCGGACCCAACGGTTGGATGAATAAAAAAGATCTCGGTAGTACCATGGGGCTCAAAATTTTTTATCTGGATGTGGGCATGGGAGATGCTGCGCTGATAGAAGTGGGTAACCTTCGGATTTTGATTGATGGCGGGCCTGCACGAAATATGCACAGCTATCTTTCCCGCTGGCAATACACTTACCTCATCTACAAAGGGCAACCTGTGCACATAGACTATGTTTTTGTTAGTCATTTTGATGCCGACCACTTTAAAGGATTGGTTTCGCTTATCAACGATCAGCGCTTTAGTTTTGGAACGATATATCATGCCGGCATTCTGAAATTTGCCGACAGGAGTAATCCCCATAATTCCGGTTTAGGCAAGGTGGTGAAACGAGATAACATTAAATACTTAACCTCCCTCTTCAACAATCTTTTGAAAACAGGAACAACAGATATTTTCAATCGGGATATTTCTGATTTTCTGGATGCTGTTGCAGCGGCACACGCAGAGGGACGACTGAAAAGCACCAAACGGCTCAGTGCAGGGGATGTTCCGGTAAAAAAAATAATTGAAAGCAAAAATTTCAAAATAGATATTTTGGCTCCTTTCACGGAAAAAATTGGAGGCAGGCATTGTTTTGTATACTGGAGCAATGAAGGAAAAACCATTAACGGGCATAGCCTCGTTCTTAGGATAAGTTTTGGAGACCGAACCTTTCTGTTTGGAGGTGATCTCAACGCCCATTCGGAACGTTACCTGCTCGAAAAATACGGAAATACCAATCCGTTTTTATCGGATGTGGCTAAATCCTGTCATCACGGTTCGTCCGATTTCACCGAAGAATTCATGCAACAGGTAAACCCATTTGCCACCGTTATCTCATCGGGCGATAACGACAGTTATTCGCATCCCCGTGCCGATGCCATTGGTTGTGCGGGAAAATATGGGCGCGGAATACGCCCCCTCGTATTTTCTACAGAACTTGCCCGTTCCTTTAGTAAATCGGGGATTTTGTTTGGAATGATCAACCTGCGTTCAAATGGAACTGCCGTGTACATTAACCAGATGAAAGAAACCAAACGCCCGCAAGATATGTGGGACGCGTATGCGCTTCCGTAAGGACCGTACTCAGAATCTTAGATAGCTAAGCAGGAATCCGTTCTGTTTTTTTCAGTGTTGGTATAGTTGCCGCGTTTCTTTTTAAGTCAAAATATTTAGCAACAGGACCCACGAGGAATAAAGCAAAGAAAGGCGCATATATAAGATCATTAAGTCGTAAAATAAATTCTGTAACAGCTACCAAAATCGCAACAATTATTCTTCCCTTTTTGGTGGACACTGAGGTAGGAGGATCGGTAATCATGAAGAAGATAAAAAGCTGGTACATGGGGCCGGTTAGTGGTGACAGCTCTGCCAAAAATGCATCACCCGTTATCAAACAACGCACATAGGCAAGGATTATAAAGCTTAGCACGTAGGTGACAGTAACGTGTAAACGTTTTGCGCGGTTTACGATAATTAACCCCAACCCCCATATTACAGATACCGCAAGAAGGTTACTGCCCCATTGGATACTCAGTCCTGCAACGTTCACACTATACAAAGCAAGCATCCACGAGATGCCAAAATTCGATGGATTCCATATATGCCTGTCTTTATAACGAAATACATATTTGGAGAGTATGGAAAGTAATGATGTGGCAATATAAGGCCAAACCATATTGGACCGAATGAGTATGCCAACGCTTATGCCGGTTATATATGCACTCGCAAGATTCTTCCTGGTACCCAGTACCACTCTTGCTAAAATAATTTCCGCTAACACGGAAGTAACAATTGCTGCAACCAGGCTTGTAAAGTTTTCCAACATGCCAAAGGTGAACTGGCCAACAAGCAGGATAAGTGTGATAAAGGCCGGGGGGACATATTGGAAATTCTTTTTTAACCATTGTGACAGTGCAGATGATTGAGATTCGTTTTTAATTCGTTTTTCCTGCTGCATTATTTATTGGTTTTGGTGGTTTCTTTTATGACGTGCAGTTTATTGATTTCCGGGTTGCGAATCTTATCTACCCGGCCCGACGGCCAATAGATAGTAACCTGGTCTATTTCATTGCTTTTACCTATGCCAAATTGCAGCCGGTGTTGGTTTTGTGAGGAGAAGCCCATGCCACCTGTAACAACTTGTGCCTGTTTTTTCCCGTCCCATTCCACCTCCACTCTTGCGCCAATGGCATCGGCATTGGAAACGGTGCCCTGCAGGTCAAATGCAATCCAGTGATTGCCATTTTCTGAATTGTTTTTATATACCGTAGGAATATTGTTTTGATTGGCCACGATAACGTCTAACACACCCCTGTTCCACAAATCTGCGATAGCAACTGCGCGTCCGTCATACGTTGCCGGGGGACAAACTTTGCCCGAAACGTCTTCAAAAAGTCCATCAGGGTTATTGAGCCATATTTTATCCTGTTCATAGCCGCTCTGGCTTTTTCCTTCCATATCCGGCCAGTTTTTTGCATCACCAATGATAGCGCTGTTGCCTCCGGTAACTTTGGAATAATCGTACCAGTACGAAGTGTTTTGTTTTGCCGAAATAAAACCATTGGCCACGTATAAATCCATATAACCGTCGTTATTAAGATCAGCGAACTGCGCGCCATAACTCCACCCCGCATTTTCAATACCCGAAATACCGGCGAGGTTTACAAACGAAGGTTGTGCGGAAGATTGTTCAGTACGAGGTTGCCAGTAATTGTTCCCCTGTATTAATACTCCTTTTTCCGTAATGTTGGTCGTATACACCCCAATCTTCCCTTCATTAACGATATCACCCAATGAGGCATTCATCCCACTCTTGGGGATATGTCCAATGCCTGCCTCCCGGCCTTTTTCTTCAAATTTCTCACCTTTTTTATTTACATAAAATTCATCCACGTTATAATCATTGGCAATGTATAATTCGGGGTAACCATCACCGGTAAAATCTGCAGCCGCTGCAGCCAGTGTCCATTTTGTTGATGTTAATCCGTACCGGGTGGTTACGTCTTCAAATTTTCCGTTCCCTGTATTTTTTAGAAGAAAATTACGACCTCCATTATTGGCATAACGGAAACTTTCGGGCATTATCTTCGTAGTATTCAGGCTGTCCAGATGAAATGCCTCATTATAATACCCGCCTATGAAAATATCAGTCAGTCCATCGTTGTTAAAATCAAACCAAATGGCCGAGTTGGCATTTACCCATGAAGGAAGGCCGCTGCCTTCCGTAACTCGTTCAAATTTCTCACCACCAACATTTTTAAATAATTCCGGTTTACCCCATTTGTACAGGAGCATATCTTTAAACCCATCATTATCATAGTCGCACCAAACCGCCCCCATTGAAACGCCAGCGTCCTTCGTATTCACGTCTGCCAGTTGCATCCTGCCGGCTACATCTTCAAATTCGCCGTTGTGTAAATTATGATAAAGTGCGTTCTTGCTTTCCGGTGCGCTATTGGTAAAATAAATATCATTCCATCCATCATTGTCAAAATCACAAATAGATACCGCTGCTCCCATGGAAGCAATTTGCATTTTAATATGACGGAGTTTAGGATCAACTTCAGGAGCCGTATGCCTGAACAATATTTTTGCGGCTTCATTGACCGGTTCAAGATAAAAGCCAAACGTTTTTTGTGCCGCAGCTTTTTGATCGCTGCTGCTACGCATGTGTGTCCGAAAACTGTGGTCGCGCGAGGCAAAAAATGTGAACAGGAGGAGCGCGAAAAATATTGCGGTAACAATTATTTTAGGATATTTTTTTGAAGTGCTCATTGAATCATGCGTCAATTGTGGGGAATAAAGATAATGATATTGAGTGTTGAATATTTGAATGAAATGCATTGTTCCGGATAAACGGAGATTATTTTTACCTTCGGTACATACAAACGACTCTACCGGTAATGACACATATCATTCCTTACTTTGCGATTCGCCTGCTCCGCCTGACAGGAATATTTTTTATAGTCATCCTTTTTACGCAATGCAAACCAAAGGAAGAGGAGGCAGCGAATTATTACAATGACCCCCGAATCCTGGCTATTTCATTTTTGCAGAAAAATCAGTTTGATGAAGCGGAAGCTGCATTCAAAAAAGCCATTAAAACCGATCCCGGTAATTTTTTAAACTACGCTGATTTGTCGCTGATTTACCTAGCAAAAAAAAACTATGAAGACGCAAAGAAACAAATTGAATCGGGATTGAAAATTCAACCCGGTAATACCGGGTTAAAACTCACTTTGGCTGAAGTTTATATCCGGGAAGGAGAAACGGCAAACGCAAAGAAGGAGCTAAAGGAGGTATTGACCGCCAACCCGAAAAATGCTCCCGCCTGGTATAAACTGGCTCTGCTGGCAATCACAGAAAAAAACGATCAGGAACAAAAGACCAATTTGTTGAAACTGGCAGAAGTTTCACCTGCTAATATTGTGCCCCTGCTGCAACTGTCTGCATTACTTGCCCGGCAGGGTAAGCCGGATTCCGCTTTGTTTTTTATGCAAAGCATAAAAAAAATAGTTCCTAAACTTAGCCAGGCAGCAGACAGTACTTATCACCAGGCGGTCGTATTCATTGCCAGCAGCAGCGCATCTGCCAATACTGTTCAATATATACAACAGTTTCAAAAACAGATGGAGCTTACCAAGGCCTACGCAAGTGGACTTGATGAGTTAGACCAACCCAGATTGCTGACCGGATACGCATCATTTAACGACAGCAGGTTTAGCCGGGTGTACGACAGGAACAGGACGGTTACGTTAAATGATATTAAATTTGAAGATGCATCCGCCGTTGCCGGATTTAATATCCCGCCTGTCTCCGGAGTAAAAGCTTCAATCATGGCGCTTGCTGACGATGACGGGAAAGGTACTTCTTATGTTTTTGCCAGTTTTTTAGCAGATGGCGCTTCACGGTCTACGCGGTATTTTTATGAATCGGAAATGTCAAACTTTAAGGACATATCATCGTCGGTTGACATTGACTACAACGCAGTGGATTTAGATGCCACATTTGCAGACTATGACAACGATGGTTATCGCGATCTGCTTGTTTCCACCAATAAAGGAATATATATTCTTAAGAACAATGGGGACGGTACGTTTGCCAGGATAAAAGAAAAAATAGGACTGGAAGGCATTAACGATGGCCGTAAAATTCTTGTTGCAGATTTTGATCAGGATGGTGATCTCGATTTATATGTTGCGTGCAGCCGCAGCAATAAGTTCTATCGGAATAACAACGATGGAACTTTCACTGAAAACGCAAAGCTGATGAATCTCACTGCAGGTGAATCCGGAACAGGCGATATGGATTATGGAGATTGGGATGCAGATGGTGACCTGGATATTGCAGCGCTTACTACTGAAGGACAATTGCAAATATTCAATAACAAGCGGTATTCTAAATTTGAAGATAAAGGTGATGTGCTACCGTTTCATGATGCACGATTTAAAGGTAGTGCCGTTGCATTTGGTGATTACAACAATGACGGAATGCTGGATTTATTTATAGCAGGAGGTAAAGATGAAAGTTCATTTCTACTAAGAAATGCAGATCCCCGGGGCTTTACCATTGACACGGCGTCGCGGGAGTTTACTTCATCATTAAAAGACATAACCGTTCATGCCGCTATTTTCCTTGATTTTGATAACGATGGCTACGAAGATATTCTGGTGGCGGGAGTAAATGACGATGCCTCTAAAAGTGGAATACAGTTGTTTCATAATAATCTGGCTAAAGGGTTCGTCAATGTGTCTTATCTGCTTCCAAAAACAATAACAACTGCGCATAAGTTGGACCTTGCCGATTTTAACCTGGATGGCGATGATGACATTTTTATTTCCGGGCCTTCCGGTATCGGTTTGTTGAGGAATGACGGGGGACATCTCAATCATTATATGCAGGTACAGTTAACCGGACTTTCCTTTGGTAATAATAAAAACAACCGGTTTGGAGTTGGCGCACAGGTGGAGCTAAAAGCGGGCGACCTGTATCAAACCAAAACGGTAAAACGTTCACTCATCAATTTTGGCGTGGGTATGCGCGACTCGCTGGATGTTGTGCGTATCATTTGGCCCAACGGAACACCACAACTTATCAATGATCCGTCGCGTTGGCAAAGAACACTTGAAGAAGAAAAGCTCAAAGGCTCCTGTCCGTTCTTATTTGTATGGAATGGAGAAGAATATGTTTTTTTAAAGGACATGATGTGGCGAAGTGCACTGGGCATGCCTTTGGCGGTGAAAGGGACAGATACCACTTATGCGTTTAGTGACCCATCGAAAGAGTATTTGTTGATTCCGGGCGAAAAGATGAAGCCAAGAAACAATACCTATTCCATTAAGATAACAGAAGAACTATGGGAAACGGTTTACTTCGACAAAGCTGCCCTGGTGGCGGTTGACCATCCGGATACGGTTGATGTATTTGCAGATGAACGTTTCGTTGCACCTCCTTTCCCCGGCAGGCAATTGTATGGGGTAAACCATAAGCATTTTCCGGTTGCTGCTTTTGATGGCAACGGCATTAACCTGTTACCTAAAATCAAATCGTACGATTTTGATTACGTTTCTAATTTTAGTCTGGGCAAATACCAGGGAGTTGCCGAAGATCACGATTTGATTCTCGACCTTGGAGATAAAGCGGTAAGTGAAAATGACAGCCTTTATCTTTTTTTGCGCGGATGGATATTTCCGTCAGATGCCAGCATCAATACCGCCATGACCCAATCATCTTCAGTGAAAAGTAGTGCGCCTTCGCTTCAGGTGTTAAACAAAAAGGGCGAATGGGAGACCGTTATAAAAAACATTGGATTCCCAATGGGGAAGGATAAAATGGTGATCGTTAACCTTTCGGGAAAGTTTTTAACCGGTCACAACAGAAAGGTAAGAATACGCACCAATATGCAGATTTACTGGGATGAGATTTTCTTTACCAACCGTTTGTCCAAAGCCCCGGTACGCATGCAGGATATGGTGATGACAAATGCCCGGCTTGCGTTCAGGGGATACTCTGCGTCTTACAGAAAGGGCGGGCCTTTTGGTCCGCATTGGTTTGACTTTTATCAAACCACCGGCGGACAGAAATGGAGGGACCTTACCGGTTATTACACAAAATATGGAGATGTGTTACCGTTGTTACAACAGGCAGACGATGCTTATATTATCGCCAATTCGGGTGATGAAATAACGATAGATTTTGACGCTACAAAGCTGCCTTTATTACCCAAAGGATGGAAGCGCGACTTTCTAATTTACAGTGAAGGATGGGTAAAAGATGGTGACCTCAATACGGCTCACGGTCAAACGGTTGAACCGCTGCCTTTTCATAATATGCCTTCCTATCCTTACCGCAGCAATATAAAATATCCTGCAAATGCAAAGTACAACCGGTACCGGCAGCAGTACAATACCCGGCTGATAAATACGGACGCTTTCAAAAATGCACTGAAGCCTGAGGTCGTGGTAAAACATAAGTGATTACTCAAAGCCTAAAAAGAAATCCTGTATGGATGTAACGCCGATTATACATCAGTAGTAGTGCAACTGCGTTGGACTATACTACAGTAACATCTGCATTATACCGGTAATATTTGTTGTATCTTAGAAATATAATTAGTATAACATATGGCTAACACCTACACACAAGTTCATCTTCAATTTGTATTTGCCCCTAAGTATAGAGCCTCCCTTATAAACAGTACATGGGAGAACGATCTGTATAAATACATGACGGGTATTGTGCAAACAAATAAGCACAAGCTGATTGTCATCAACGGCATGCCCGATCATGTACACTTGCTGGTTGGTTTCAGAGCTACTCAATCTATGGCCGACTTTATGCAGGACGTAAAAGCAGGCTCATCCAAATGGATAAATGATAACAAGTACTGCAAGGAACGGTTTGAGTGGCAAGCCGGTTATGGAGCATTTTCATATTCAAAATCTCAACTGCCTACTGTGATAAGATATATTGAAAATCAAAAAGAACATCACCGCAAGAAACCCTTTCTGGAGGAGTATAAATTGTTTTTGGAAAAATTTGAAGTGGACTATGATGAAAGATATGTTTTTCAGGAGCCGAAATAGGTACCATGCCTACGGCATTGAAACCGGTGTAAGTTCGCTTTGTTACCGATATAATATGCCTATCGGAATATCGGCGAGCGGCAAGCCTGCGATGCAAAAATTTCCAGCCACCGCAACATCCGCAAATCCCGTTGGGATATAATATCGGTAGATACAAAATATCCCGTTATCGCAACAACCGCAAATCCCGTTGGCAGCGATTCAGGGACTAAATATTATCCTTATCCATCAAGGGTTTCAGTAAGGCACTAAAAAATATTTTTCGGGCTAATTGGTGTGGGATTGGCGGGTAGAGATAAAAAGCCCTTGCGGGCTGTTA
>JADZFY010000145.1 GCA_020854215.1 Chitinophagaceae bacterium
AACCAGAATATCAAAATTGGGAAGGATCGTCATCTCGGTAGGTTCAAAGAAATGATCCTGTACGAGTACGGTTTTGGTGAAGCGGTCTTCGTCGGGAGGATATTGGGATACCACCCTGCTGTAATCCAGCTTTTCATTTCCACCAATAGCGTATTGAATACCTCCTAATATATGCTGCAAATACAAAGGATCGCTGTAAGACTCATCGGTATGTCCCAATTCGGTATAAAAGGCCCTTCCTCCATCATATTCATGATACCATGCCATAGGATGATTATCGCCGTTTTTACCACCTTCATAACTCTTTTCATCAATTGAGATCAGTACATGAACATCAGGATTCAGCTTCTTAAAATTATACCACTCATCCTTTCTCGTCCATACATCGGGGAGGTGTTTGGTTGAGGCGTGCTTTTTATCGTTGATAATAAGCTTCGCTTCCTGCTGATGAGGATGACTCTCAAAATTTGCTCCGGCCAGTCGTGTATACCAGCCCCAGTCATACTCAGCATCCGTAGCAGCATGAATGCCAACATATCCCCCACCTGCCTGAATATATCGTTCTAACGCGATGCGTTCGTGTGTATTAAACAAGGGTCCGGTAGTATTGAGGAACACAACAGCAGAATAGTTTTTCAACGATTCATCAGCAAACAATGAGGCATCCGATGTAGTATCTACATCAAATCCGTTTTCAGCGCCAAGTCGTTGGATGGCGGAAACTCCTGCCGGAATAGATTGGTGATGGAATCCTGCAGTTTTGGTAAATACCAGTATCTTAGGTTTACCACTACGTTTATTACAGGCTGCGATGAAAAAGAGCAAAATACAACTTAGAAAGAGCGGGAAAATTTTCTTCATTTTAAAACCGTTGGATTTTTTTTAAGAGGATAAATGTAAGCTCATTTTCTCAAAAAATCGTGACACATCACGGGAATACCCAAATTATTGAGCGAATTCCACTATTGCAAGTGTCGGCTACCTATTCCATAAATCCCAACTGGCTTCCGCCTGTGCTACCAGCATATCATAACCGTTTTGAATAGCCGCTCCACGGTCTGCACCCCGTTTTAGAAATGCTGTTTGTTCGGGATTATAAATCAAATCAAAAAGAAAATGCCTGTTACCAATAGCTTCATATGGAATATTCGGAAGCGAATTGATATCCGGGAAAGTACCAACCGGCGATGCGTTAATAATTAACAGGTGGTTTGCCACAACTGCCGGTGTTAGTTGGTCGTAACTTATTGATCCGGGTTTAACACTACGGCTCACCCGCATGCAGGGAATACCCAATTGCTGCAATACATACTCCACGGCTTTGGAAGCACCTCCCGTACCCAAAACCAATGCCCGGGTATGATAGGGCTGCAACTGACGTTTCAACGACTGCATGAATCCTATTGTATCGGTATTAAAACCGGTAAGTTTTCCGTCTTTGATCAAAACGGAATTACAGGCGTTAATTTGCTGAACCTCCGGCGACAGTTCATTAAGGAAGGGTATGATTTTCTCTTTATACGGAATTGTAACACACAAACCGCACAAAGAAGGATGTTCCTTCAGAAGTGCAGGAAGGAGGCTGATATCTTCTATAGGAAAGTTTTCGAAGCGGCAGGGAAGTTGTTCCTTTTCAAACTTCTGTGTAAAATATTTTTTTGAAAAAGAATGCCCGAGCGGATAACCAATCAATCCGTACCATTTCATTCCACATCATCTTTATTAAGAAACAAATGGAAGGTGTCGCCCCTCAATCCTACCCGCATAGCTTCTAACGGAATTACTTCGGATGGTGCAATATTTCCCAGATTGGCATTGCAACCCAGTAGTTCAATAAAGTACAGTTGCTGTGCCTTTTGCGGCGCTTCCCAAATAATTTTTTCTTCCGGAATCTGGGTGAGAATTTCCTGTACCAGGCCCTCCCGAACTTCACCACTTCCCCTGTAAATACCCACATTTCCGGCCTCCCTCGCTTCGGCAATTACATAAGTGGACCCTGCATTCAGTTCAGCTTTCATCAGTTCTATCCATTTGTAGGGAGGAATGATATGTTCTGCGTCCTTACTACCCACTTCGCTAAACACTACTCCATACCGGGTTAACTTCTCGATATAACCACATTTTTCCGCATGCGGGATAGTGATAGATCCGTCACTTACTTCCATATGCGTAATGTTGTACTCTTTAAGCGTATTGATATAATCCTGAAACTGATTGCGTATCAAAAAAGCTTCAAATAAAGTTCCTCCAAAATAGAGCGGTAAATTATACGACTGGTAAACTTCAATTTTTTCGCGGAGCTGCGGCGTAACAAAGGAAGTTCCGAAACCCAATTTTACAATATCCACATAAGGATGCGCTACACTTAAAAAATTTTTTGCCTCTTCAATGCTTAAACCTTTATCCATTACCATTGTGACACCTGAACTACGTGGCTTTGCTTTCCGTTCGGGTATCTGACTCAAATTGAAATTCATGAAGTTTAGGATATTTTAAAGAATGCGCAAAAATAAGGAAGATTCACTTTCCCCGAGCGCTATTCCGGTCAGATTGAACGTTTTCGCTTGTAATAGGCTATCAAATCAACCACCTGCTGGTTTTGAAGGATGGTAGGATTAAGCCCCACAAACTTCTTCAAAAGCCGCGGTGCTCTTTCCATCGCTTTTTGCAAAACTACCAACGCCTCCTTGCTTTTTTTCATGGCAAACAAAGTGGCGCTCTCGTAAAACAGGAACAGCGGTTTATCTCCTGCCACTTCCTGTGCGTTTTTGATTTGCTCAAAAGCCTCCGTTAAAAAATCTTCCGCATACAGGCAGCGAATGAGCGCTTCCCAGCCGCTCACTCCCCGTGGCCTTGCCTTTACCACATTAGAAAAATGTATGATGGCATCCCTGATATTGCCTAATTGTTGCAAACACTCTCCCATCGCAAGATTGTACTCCGGCTGCATACGATGAATGCGCATTGCCGACTCCAGGTATTGCAGCGCCTTACTGAACGACTGCTCATTCATGTAAGTGCATGCAATCTTAAAATACAATTTACTGTCATCATTATTGAGGTGCGACGCCTTTTTGTAATAGAATCTCGCCTGTGCATATTGTTTCAGCTTATCGTAACAATACCCGATAGCCTCATAAATCACGTCTTCCGGACGGGCCAATTCGATTACTTTTTCGAGCGACTCAATTGCATCTCTGAATTTACGCAACCTGATATAGGCATCAGCCATGTTGCGATAGGCATAGTCGAATTTTTCGTTGATGGCTAATGCATATTTATAGGCATCAATGGATTTTTCAAACAGCTTAATGCCCTGATAGGCTGCCCCAAGATTAAACCAGGCAAGTTCGTTATATGGGTACTCATCAATAATTCGCCGGTGTACTGCGATACTCTCTTCGCCCCGTCCGGTAAAATCTGTCCAAAAACAAATTTTATACAGTGCTTCCTCGTTAATGGGGTCATATTCGAGTATATGCACCAGGCAGTCGAAAACTTTGTCAAACTCCTCATAATCGTCATACACATCCGACAATTCAAACAACAGGTTAATCCGGTTGTCTCCTTCAAACTGGGCAATAGCTTCTTCCAACAGCCCAACAGCAAGCTCATGTTGATCTAGAGCGAGGTACGCATCTGTCTTAAGGATATAAATATCTATATCTGAACTGTCGAGCACTTCTGCCTTTTCCAACAACTCAAGGGCCTCCTGATATCTTCGTGTAGCAATTAGTAAATCAGCTTTTTTTACTAACAGGGAGGAAGAATAGGGAAATTGGGCAACACCAAATTCTGCCGCTTCGAGCGCCCGTCCTATCTCATCCTTTTCGTCATAATAGTCTATAATCTTTTCAAACGACTCTTCCTCCAGGAAGCCATGTAACAATCCTGCTTTGAGATTTTCAAATTGCTTCAGAAGATCTCTGATCTCATCCCTGTCATTTCGATAAGAGTTATCCTGCATGATAGTGTAAGTTGATGGAAATTAATACATTAATTGGAATATTTTAGATTTTGTAACTTATTTATGATAGGAACGTTAAATAACCTGTAAAATTTGTGACGAATTATATAGGAATTACTGAATATTAATTATTATTTTTGCCACATAATGAAACCGAGCACAACCATATCTATGAGAATTGTTAAAAATAGCTGCATCCTGCTGGCTATGTTTGCAATTGCACAGTATGTATTCGCTGTGAGTGGTATCAGAATTAAATCGGGAGAAAAAGACAGAAATAAAAAGGAACAATATACTTCCGGTGCTTTTTCTAATCTTAAGTCTTCCATTACTTTTTCAATTAAAGACAATTACACGTTTAACCAGAAAAATTTTGGAAAAGTAGAATTTAAGACTGTTGAAGAAACAAGGCTTCCTTCTTCCATTATTTCGTTTAAAAAAGGAAATACGGTGTACATTTTACCGTATAAGCCACAAACCGGTCTTAAACTGCCAGGTTTTATCAGCATGAGTCCTTCTGAGTCTGTTTCCAGATAATGCTAATTCCCTTTTTTTCCGCCCAAAGTATCGTAGCTTTTAACAAAGATTATTTTACCACCATGTATGCCACTCAATATTTTTTGGGTGATATTGAAGGGATTTGGGAAATTAGCGCTTCAGGTTATGTCCTTCAAAAATTATTACGAAACCTTAGGCGTTTCCCCCCAGGCGAGTTTAGATGTAATTAAAAAAAAATTCAGAGAACTGGCAAAAGTCTATCATCCGGATACGAATGCCAATGATGAATTTGCGGCCCGGCATTTCACCGCATTACAGGAAGCCTATGAAACCCTGTCTCAACCTGCGCGACGAACAAAATATGATTTTGAATGGAAATTACATTTTCCATACCCTAATAATAAACACACGCGTGAACAAACGGCCTTTTCACTTTTAGACGATAGTATTCGTCTGAATAAGAAGATTGCGGCTATGGACAGGTACAGAATGAATAAAGATGCAGTCTTCCTTTGGATCAACGATATACTTTCTGAAGCTAATCTCAATATTCTGCTAAAGGACGTGGATCGTGTAGTAAACCAGCAACTGATTTCACAGTTAATTTCCGCATCGTCCGTATTACCTTTCCGGTATATTATTCCTATCGCTTCTTCTCTTCGACGGATAGCCGGTAACAGCACAACTGATTTGCAGTTAATTGAAGATTTTGTAGAAAAAACCAGGTGGGAACACTACTGGCAAATGTTTTATCCCGTTATAGTGTTGCTAATTACCGGAGCACTTTGTGCCGCAATTTATCTGCTAACGGAATGATACTGCCTTAACCTTGTTCCAGTAGTGCTTCTATGATGTCAATGTATTCTTTTTTCTGCTTTTCATAATCAGTTCCGGTTCCGGGACCATTAAATCCGGAATGTACTTTTTGGATATTTCCTTGTCTGTCGGTAAAAATGGTAGTAGGAAATGCCACAATTCTTTTTAACTGGGGTAAAGTCTTTGCGGCATTTTCCGGATCAGTCGCTGCTACCGGAGGAATAA
>JADZFY010000146.1 GCA_020854215.1 Chitinophagaceae bacterium
AGCAGAAGCTATGAACAGCAAAATACAACGATTTATTGCAGCCAATTACGGAGTAAGGGACAAAGACTTCTTCCTGTATAGATTAGCCAGATACTACTCCTAGCACCTCAAATTATTAATTAGCCCGTTTTCGGCTAATTAATATTTTGATGTGCCGGAGGAAAGACCAAAAGGCTTAAACCCTGCCTACCGTAGGTAGGCCTGCCTGCGGCAGGCATAAACAGCCCTGCGTTTCACTCAGGGTAAAAGATAGACGAACAACACAACCCGCCGTGGCGGGTTGAATTGATTAGTTTAAAGCAGGTATGTTTCGTTAACCCGATAGATTCGGGTCAATACCAGGCTGCCAAGGTTGACAGCTTCAAGTTATCCCTGGCAGGTTGCTTTTCAGCAGAGCCTGCTTCCGTTTGCCTTGACATTTAAAGATGAACAGAAATCGGAATACCTGTAATTATTAAAAAAAACACCACCATTTTTGTCTATTACGCCCAAATTAACCATTCCGTTACATTGGGCATTTCCCTCCGGAATTATTACACAACGCGACAATTACTTTTGATCGGCAACATAAATCCCGCTTACTTCCGCAGCACTCAGTGCTTTGGTGTAAACCCGGAAGTCATCCACCAATCCGCTAAGCGCCTTTCTGGTGTCGCTTCCTGCATTGTAAACGCCCGTTCCGTCTTCCCAAATGGTGAAGGGGTAATCGTTGGTGCTGTCCCAAATGGGGCCCTTTAGGATATTGAGATCAAGCGGGGGTACTTTTGCAAATTCCGTTCCGTCAATATACATGTGGAGTTTTTTAGCCGTTTGATCAAAAACGGCCGTTACCATATGCCATTGATTATCGGCCAAAGGTGGAGCCTGCGGCGTCATTTCACTGGCACGCCAGTCCATGCGATTACTCACTCCTGCGGCATCTCCGGTTATCTTGAGCAGCCAGCCTCTTCCGGATGATCCCGGGCCGGTATAAGTTAGGGCACCATCCGTAGCTAAAACAAATCCTGGGTTTCCACCACTGTCCCAGTCGGAATTGGAGAACAATACCGGATCTGAACCAATCGCCGCTAACTTCACCCAAAAGCTGAAGCTGAAATTTTGTGTAAGCGTGGGTCTGAGTAAATCATGTTTGGGCAATGTTGCATAAGAGCCGGAGGTGAAAGATGCTACTCTTCCCCGTACCGCATCGGTAACAAAACTCACTTTTGCTGAAGCTTTTTCTCCCTGCATGGCATCGAACCTGTTACCACTAACATCATCTAAATCATTATCCATAGGCAGATAGACAAGCAGGTTATTTCCGCTACCACTGGTAGTGGTAAATGCCCAGGAAGCCGGTGTTAAAAACCCTTCAAAGGCTTTTCCGTTGGCATCTACTATACTGCCCGCATCTGCCAGCACATAATAACCGGTACCGAAGGTGAGGGGTGTACCCAGCTTAACCGTTACTTGTTTTCCATCAACGGTTACCGCTTGCCCGCTAACGGGTATTTCGGCGACTTTCACATTTGACGCACTTTCAAAAATTGCAATATTCCCGGCGCCTTTTTTCACGTCCGTTGCAAATGTGAGTTCCAGTTTAAACAAGGATGCGTCTGTACTACCGGGAAGCGGATTGATAGAGGTTAGCGCCAGTCCACTGGTTCCAACAGTTTTAAAAGTCCATGAGAATGCATCCGGTGTGCCCATATACTCATTTCCCAGCAAATCGGTAACGATACCCCGATCCAATATAATCGTGTATGATTCATCTGCTTCCAAATCATCAGGCGGATTAATGGTCAGCACCCTTTTGTCCTCTCCAACCGTTACGGCATCAGACGCAACGTCTATTCGTATTGTATCCGACGCCCCGGCAATTACCACTTCACCGGTACCCTTTTTAATATGCTTGTCAAAAGTTAATATCAGATCGCTGTTTACGGCAATGCCTTCCACTGCAGCTGCCGGGTTATAGCTAACGATTACCGGGTTTGTAGTATCTACGGTATGGTCAAATTTTTCCTTACACGACTCCATTAGCCCAATACCCAGCATAACCGTTAAAAACGGTAAAGCAAATAGCTTGTTGTTACCTTTTTTCATCCCTGTGATTTTTATTTTTTTGAATGCAGGCGCCGGAGTCCTGCGTTATTTTATTGCTTAAAGATCCTTCGTGTATATATTTACTGGCGAGTGAGTGTTACACTGAAATCGCCCTGACCAGTTGCTTTGGTATCGGTATTTTCCCAACCCATGAAAAAAGATAACGTCAGGGTACTGGTGGTAACCTTTACTTTCACTTCATCCACTGGTCCAACTCCCACAAGATTTACCAGGGCACTGTCCTGCGTACCTGCAACAGTCCAACTGCCAATACCGGTGTTGCCAAAGATAATCGGACTGTTTTGGGCCATAAATTTCGCCGGCTTCCCTGCTTCGTCCGTAGTAAATACCAACCGCATTGTTCCAAAAACATCCGGAGGTACATTCGCGGGTGTAACCATGTTGGAGGGCATCGCCCAGGTACCTGATATTCTGCCCGCAACAAGATCTTCCTCTTTGGGAATATTATGTTGGGGGATGTCTTTTTTGCAGGAAGTCACCCCTGTGATTCCAGCAATAAACAGTATTACAATAAGTTTTATATTCACTCTCATTACCTTATCATTTTAATATTAACGGGGTACTTTAAATAAACGGAACGGAACATTCGACTTCAGCACACTGCCTTCAAGTCCCCAGCTTCCATCGGGGCGAATACCTAAATGGCTCAGTACATTCACAGCCACATCGGTAAGCCCGATCGGGTAATAGGGATGACGTTCGCTGGCGGGGCCAATAAGTTCTCCGTTGTGCCCTTTGCCACTGAAATCTTTCACTACATTGCCTGTTATTTCATCCATTTTCAAATAAAGATTTAATGCGGCCAGATTAGGATGGCTGCTGTTTTCGATGTTGCGGAGGTACATGTAGTTTCGGATGGTTGAACCAGGAAGCGCCTCCGTCCAAATTCTCACCTCGTTAAAGGAACCCGCCCAGTTCGGGTATCCGCCACTGTAAGTTTGCGTACCGTCCTGACCGAGGCAGATGTAATTAAAAGGGGATGTCATGTCATCCGTAGGCTTATACGTTAAGGGCGACTCTGCCATCAGTTCCCCATCCTGGTATACCCTGCAATAGGTTGTTTTATCAAAAGTAACCGCGAGGTGGTGCCAGTTACCGTCTTCCAGGATTTTGCCAGAGCCGATATCATACCTTTCTCTTTTGGTATTGGCAATATTGATTTTCCAGCTTGAGCCGCTCCGGCAGATGGTAAATCCGGGATTACCACCCGAATCCCAATCCTTATCTCCAATGAAGGAAGGGTCGCTGCCATTAGGGCCGGCCTTTGCCCAAAATTCAATAGTGAATTTATTCATTCCCTGCAACGGCGTTCCATTGATGGGAATACGTACATAGGTTCTATCGCCTGAAGGCGCTTTATTAATGGTTAAAATATTATCGGCATTTTCTTTTGGAGCCATCGAAGTACCTATCAGTTCCTTCTTGTCTAACTCAGCACCGGAAAGTATAATGGGTACATTAATTTCTTCAACGGTAGTACTTTGTGGTATTCCCGATTCCGTTCCGCCATGCGTAGAAGCGAGAAAGATGTTCCAGTCTTCATTAGCATATCCCGAACGCTCCTGAATGGCGCTTTGTAAACCCGATACGTATTCATCTATCTTTTGAATGGCAAGCACATATTGTGCCTGGCGAAGTTGAAAACCCACCTGCTCTCCTGCTTCTGCCGGGCTGCTGAATTGTACAAATACCGCGCCCGCATCGGATTGTTTCAACACCTCTACAGACTTAGTGTAAACCTCCGCATCGGAACCAAACTGAAATTTATCGTCTGCCAGTTGATTCAACAGCGTATTCACTTCAGGTGTACGAACAATGGATGCTACCACAATTGACGGTGCAGCAGTTTTAATGCGGCTGACGATGGAAGGATATTGTGCGAACTTATTTCCGGAAAAAGATTTATTTGTTGTTACGCCATGTTTATCTGCCGAAACGCCGGTTAACATGGTTGACCAGCCTGAACTTGAATAAGCAGGAATACCACCATAACCATTCATACTATAGGAGCCATTGGCTTTAAGTTTTCCAATACCGGGCGTAGCCGCATAGTCAATTGCCGAATTAATGATGCCATCAACTCCTATTACCAGAATCTTTTTCACCTTATCCGTTTGTCCGTAGCCGACGTGACCGGCAACAAGGAATGCGGATAGCAACAGAAAACGATATCTAAAAAAGTATTTCATCCCCAAATTTTTTATTTATATAATCGAATCACATAACTACCCGGAAGCCCAAGCACAAAATTGAAATTGAACGACTCATAGCTCACTTCTTCCACACCGTTTACGATATTTACCATTTTCCAGGTGCAATAGGTATCCGATTCCTTCACCGGAAAATTCACACTCCATATTTCTCCGTCAGATCCATCATTTACAAACTTGCCTTTAAATCCTGCCGAACGGTCTTTTGTAAAGTCAATAAAGTCGCCTCCGAGTGGCTGATCGTTGAGGTAGCCCACAAAACGAATTTGGTTGGGAGAATCCGCCACACGTTCGATCTCCGGTTGTTTGGCCATACCTGATGACCAGGATTTCACATCAAACTCTTTGAATTCCAGAACAAGCGCATCTTTCAGTAAAGTACTTCCCGATTGGTTAGACACCTGGATATCGAAATGATACTCTCCGGCAGGAATTTGGTTGCCCTCCTGAATTTCTAACCTGCCCGTGTTTTTGTTGATACTCACCGCGGGAATCATCACCGTGTCCGATTTTAACAGAAGCTCTTCCGGGCTTTCATTGCCTACAACAGCCTGGTTAAACCGAACCACAGGTATTTCCTCCGTTAACGCGCTAACGGTTTTTCCGTTTAGCTCACGAATTTCCATGATCTCAAAATTCAATGGTAGTGTTGACGTAGACGCCTGAAAGTCTCCGATGTTCTGTTGAAGTCCCGATATAGCATTCTGCTTTCTGTTTTTATAATTGATATCCGGAGCAATACTCCCTTCCGGTGGTATTTTGGTGCAGGCCACTGAGAGCAGCATTGCATAAGCAAAGGCTGGCGTCAAAAACCTTAAAAACGTGTTGTTGTGTTTCATCTGCTGTTCCTAATTAAATCCAAAAATATGTGTGTCAGAAGTCAGTACATGCACTATTCCATTGGTAGAGCGCAGGTCGGCAGTAGCCACTTGCACCGACTGGTAACGTTCTTTATCACCAGGCGGGCTGACATTCAGGGAGAATATGATGAATTTTGCGCCCATACTTACATTTCCGAGATAATCATCCTGCACCAGGTTAAACCGGGCCTTTGTATTACCCAATGTAGTTTCATAACTATAGGTTTTAGCTAACCCGCTACGCACAATTTCTTTGCCGGGAATAATGTAACTCTTCAGCATTTCCCCTATTTTATCCAATTCTTCCTGGGGAATGTCGGCAAAAGTTGCCGGGCGTTTATCAGGGTTCGGATAAAGGAGACTAAAATAATTCCGAATGGAATAATCTTTGGGGGCCAAAAAAGTTGACCCCTGCGCATTTACTGCAGCTTCCATACCGGTTAGTGTAATCAATGTTGTTAGTGTATCAAACAAAATGGCATCACTTTTCAGGTAATCCATAGTGGACTTACCCAAGGTGGCCGTTTCATCGAGATTCAAAGTACCTCCATCGGCGAAGTAATCGCGACTGCATCCGACGGTAAACAGCATGGTAACCAATACTACTCCTTTAATAAATTTCATTGCTAATACGTTTATTGATTAAACTGCCAGTAATAGGTCTGTTCCATATTAGGATTGTTTGCAAAAGCCTCGTCGCTTACCGGAACAAATCCTGCTCCATCCTTTTCCGCTTGTGCGGTAACGTTAGGGTTGAACTCATGAAGCCGTCCAAGCCGAACTAAATCATACGAACGTTGAAACTCGCCGATCAGTTCTCTGCGCCGTTCTTCTACTACTGCCTCAATCACAGTGGGTTGATCATCCCTGGTGAAAAGCGGAATACCTGCACGGGTGCGAACGGCATTCAAATTGGTGAGTGCATCGCTTATTCTTCCAAGCCTTGCATCCGCTTCGGCTTTTAAGAGCACAACGTCGGCATACCTGAAAATAGGAACCGGTGCTTCCATCAGGTTATAGGAGAGGTCTTTCACTTTTCTGAATTTGGCAAACATAATAGCCCTTTCTCCATTTTGCAGCGGATCCGGAAACACCGGACGGAGTTCATTTCCGCTCACGGAAAAATCTATACTTTGGAAAAACTCCGGCACTCTTTTATCTGAACCATCTCTTACATAATCCGGATATATTTCCATGATTTTTGAACGGGCGACGGCCAGTGATAAATTTGTTCTGGAAGTGTACGGGTTGGTTAGATAATAAGTCATGATATGACCGTAATAATCGGAATATTCTCCTTTCTTGATGTCATAATACATTTCGAAAATTACTTCTTCCGATTCTCCGGTGTCGAATAACCGGCGAAACTCTTCAATGGGAACCAGCTTAAACAGGTTAGAGCCCATAATCTCTCCGAGTGCATCAGATGCACCCTGATAGTCTTCCAGCCACATAGCGGCATGTGCCTTTAAGGCCAGCGCTGCGCCTTTTGTGCCTCTTGACATAGACTCTTTTATCGTTCCCTCATTGCGCCAGGGAAGATCGGGAATAGCAATACTCACTTCATCCACTACCATTTGCATTACTTTATCGAGGGGTTCGCGGCCCAAAGGTTTTACATTACGCGCCTCGAGGTTGATAGGTACATCACCCCAAATTCGCGCAGCATAGAAGTGCGACAATGCCCTGAGGAAACGTGCATCTGCCAGCAGCTGCCTCTTTCTTTCTTCTTTTAACCCTTCAGTAATGTTGGGAATTTTTTCCAAAACGAGATTGCACTGTTCAATCGTTCTGTAAAAAAGTCGCCAGTTGGTTAACGGCTCCAGTTCTGAGCGCGTTAGCAAACGATTTTCGAACCAGGCCTCCCAGTCGCTATCATTATTAGGAGTAATCCAGTCTCCCGAACGCCCGTCTCCCCAAAAAAAGTAATCACCCCAGGAGCCATAGCGTGTAGTTGCGGGCGTATCATCTTTGGTTAAACCGGACAAAGCCCTGCGAAAAATAGCAAAGGCCGCTGCTACCGCACCTTCCGCATCACTTCCTGTTTTCCAGGCCTGGTCTTCTGTTACCGTGTTGATCGGCAACTCGTCCAGCCACTTTTTACAGGATTCTGTAGTGATGGACACAAGCACCAAACACAGCAAAATGATTGTTTTATTTTTCATACTCAACCTACTTAATTAGTTTTTAGAGTTACAGCGAAATAGACACACCAAACAGGAGCATTCTGCGCATGGGATAACCGCCCGACAAATCGAAACCGTCAATGGTTACCAACTCCGCATCTGGTCCGCTATATTTTTGGAAAGTAACCAGGTTATCTGCGGTGCAATACACCCGCATTCTTTCAAATGGCAAACGCGGAAACGCATCCTTATCAAAGTTGTAGGACAACGTAGCCGATTTTACTTTGAAATAGGAACCATCTTCAATATACTCAGAATCGTAATTCACTACCTGTGTTGCATCGCCCCACGGATTCAGCGTGGGATATCGTGCATTGTCGCCGCTTTTTTCCCAAATAGAGTAATTATCGAAATTGGGCAGAGAAGAGGCTCCGGCAAATGACTTACCCAGTTTTAACCGGTCTAACAAAGCTGTATTTACAATACTTCTGCCAATCACAAAGGTGGACACAATATTCAGACTAAACTTTTTATACACAAAGTCATTGGTCCATCCGCCCGTCCATTTGGCATTGGGATCTCCCGAATACACGCGGTCGGAAACATCTATTTTATAATCTCCGTTTTGGTCTTTGAAATTGCGATCGCCTACCTGGAGTTTCTTATCCTGTAAACCCACCAGCACTCTCCCGGTTTTTGGATCTACCGGAATTTCATTTTCCGCCTGGTAGATACCCTGCGATTCGTAGAAGAAGAATCCGTTTAATGGCGCACCGGTACGAACAATGGAGCCGAAATCCTGACCGGAGGTACTTACTTTTACAATGTCGGCATTGCCGTCAGGAAGTCTCACCACACGGTTTTTATTATAAGCAAAGTTCAGGTTGGTATTCCACGAAAAATTACTACCCAAATTGGTATTGGTGGTTACAGTAAATTCTACTCCGCGGTTAAGCACATCCGCTGCATTACGATACACTTCGTTATACCCGGAGGTAGTAGGTAGTGCTGTTGACAACAATAAACCTTTGGTGAGTTTTTCATACGCATCAACAATCACTTCCACCTTTCCCCTGAACAAACTGAGGTCTAATCCAATATTAGCCATTGTAGTTTTTACCCAGGTAAGGTTGTCGTTCTTAAATCCGTCCAGCCAGGTTGGCGTAAATCCGGATATGCCACCATAAGAAATTTGAAGTAAAGAGTTGTACCTGTCTAACTCTCCGCCGTCCATAATACCCAGAGCGAGGTAGTTATTATCCCATGTGGTACCCGACAGTCCGTAACTACCTCTGATCTTACCATTGGAAAGCCAGCTTGCATTAGCAAAAAGATCCTCCTTATAAAAATTCCAGCCGGCGGAAATAGATGGGAATACGCCCCAGCGATTTGCTCTGCCAAACTTGGAGGAACCATCTGTACGGATGGAAGCACCCAACAGGTATTTTTGTTGAAAAGAATAGTCGAGGCGACTGAAATAAGACATCATTGTGCTTGCGGTATAGTTACTGGAGCCAATGCTGTTTCCCTTTGGCCAATTAACGGTTTGCGACAGGGTTGGTGAACTGCTTACACTATTCACCTTCGTTATTTTAGATTCCGTTTTTTCCATACTTTGCCCCAGTAAAATGCTCAAACTGTGCTCGTCTTCTGCACCAAACTTAGGCGTATAGGTTAAGGTATTTTGAAAGAGCAGATTTTGGTTTTCACCTGCCCCACTATTATTTGATGCCCGAAGGGTTCTCCTTGATTCAGAAAACGCATCCTGCATAGAA
This sequence comes from Chitinophagaceae bacterium, assembly GCA_020854215.1. Taxonomy (GTDB): domain Bacteria; phylum Bacteroidota; class Bacteroidia; order Chitinophagales; family Chitinophagaceae; genus Agriterribacter. The sequence continues at coordinate 9,078 of JADZFY010000146.1, forward strand.
CGCAGGTATTCGAGGCTAAGACTGGCTTTATAACTCAGGTTCTTTGCAATATTTAAGATGGCATCTGAACTGAAACGTACGCGGTCGTTAAGGTTAGAAATTTTGCCGGGAGAATACACTTCCGCTCCTTTAACCGCCGGATTATTGGGCAATGGAAGTAATGACGAATAACTGGTGGATAGTGCATCCGGGTTTTTACCCTGATCGGTGCGCGAAACAGCAAGCGTGTTATTGATCACCAACGCACTTTTAAAAGCATTAAAGCTGGTGTTGGCCATGATGCTGTAACGTTTAAAACCGGTATTGAACAAAATTCCCTTGCTATCCATATATCCCATGCTGATACTGTATTGTCCGAAATCGCCGGCGCCGCGGATTGAAGCGCTATAGTCCTGGGTAAGCGATGTTTTGTACAGGTAGCCTTGCCAGTCGGAAGAATTATTATAAAACGGATTGGTTAGGTCGGTGTACATATCGGGCATAGACACGCCATATGGAGCATACAAATCATACAGGCGCTTTACCTGCTCGCGTTCTTTAATTCCGCCGGCAACATCCTGCAGTTGAGGAACAAAGTTGACGCCCGTACGAATATTGAGATTGATTTGTGGTTTGCCTCTTTTCCCTTTTTTAGTGGTAATCAGGATTACGCCATTGGCTGCCCTTGATCCGTATATTGCTGCAGCGGAAGCGTCTTTTAAAACCACAATATCTTCAATATCGCTGGGGTTAAGATCGGCAAGTACGTTGGTGCTGGTGATGGAAAACTCACTGCTCATTTTTGAAATGATGGGAATACCGTTCACTACATAAAGTGGTTCTGAAATCGCAGACGCATCGCCGCGGGTAACCGCCGCAAGTCCTCTAATGATAATAGCGGGTGTTGTTCCGGGTTCTCCCGAATTCAACTGAATATTAACCCCGGCAATTTTTCCCTGCAGCAATGAACCAAAGGATTCTGCAGCCTGACCTTCCGTTATCTTATCCATTTTAAGGGTGGACACCGATCCGGTAATTTCCGATCTGATCTGGCTTTTATAACCCGTAACTACAACGTCACTCAGGGTTTTATTTTCAGCTTCGATGGTAACCTTCAGATCATTACTTTTTCTGTACACTACCTGCCGCGTGTCAAAACCCACATACGAAACAACAAGTGTATCTCCCACTGATATACGCAGGCGGTATTCTCCTTTTGCATCGGTAGCGGTACCGATATTCTTTCCCCGCACGTTAACCGATGCACCAGCTACAGGCTTACCATCGGAATCGCTCACTTTACCGGTCATTACCGCCTGCGCTGTACCATTTAAGGAAATCATCAGTACAGCAAAAAGCAAACAGGCTCCTTTTATTAATGCCTTCATTGAATATGTTTTTTTCGATTCAACTATTTATAATTCTCAGTTAAGGATTTGCCCAAAAACTATTCTGGCTCCACGAATTTCCCCTGAGGCTGTTGGCGGAAAGCGGCCACCAGGCTGCGCCTTTGTCAACATCCGCTTCGGTAAATGAGGAAATAAATGCGCTAACTTTTTTAAAACGTATCAGGTCAAAAAACCGCTGGCCGGTTCCTGCCAAAAGCCGTTGCCGTTCCAATAACAGCGCGTCACCAAAAGTGGCTTCTGTTAAAGTGGAATAATCTTCGGTAGCCCCCGATGCACCTTCAATAAGAAATTCTTTCGCTTCCTCCAGTTGCCCGGATTTCCATGCAGCTTCGGCAAAAAGCAATAAAATTTCCCGCGTAGGTAATAGTTCAACCACACTGGCATCTCTCACCTTTAGTGTGGCTATATTGTTATCAGTTGAAATACTAAACATGCGATCGCGGCGCGCGTCACCTTCAGGATAAATAACATCCAGTTTATCTAAAGGCATACGTACAGCGCTTCCGCTTAACGGATTTTGCGGAATACTTGTTCTCCTGTCTGCACCCGAGGATAGTCCAAATCCGGATAAACTATCAACCGTGGCTGCGGTAAACGTACTACTCAGCAAATCGTAAGCATTTTGTCCGTTACCAAGCCAAAGTTCTTCCTGCGCCAGCAGTGAGGTAATGGCGGTTCTGTTGAATCTAACTGCGGTGAGCGCCGCGCTTTCAATGCCGTCATCATTGATCAGCAACCAGGGTAACAACGCCTGTGCTTCGGTAGCAAACTGAGCAGCCATACTTACCGCTTCTTCGTTACTCAGGTGCTTCCCCATATTGTTTTTTTCCGCTGAGGGTATCGTTCCCCATATACGGGCGAGGTAGAAATAGGCCGTTGATTTCAGCGCCAGTGCCTCCCCTTTAAACAAATTGCGTCTATAGGAATCGAGTACTTCTTCATCGGCATTAGCAATAATATCCAGCACATCATTAGCGTCCTTTATCACGTCATAGAAATATCCCCAGTCGGAAAGCTGCGCAACATTATCGTTACCTGAAGTGAGTTCCTGATTAGCCACCGCACTCAGATAGGGCACCGTAACGTTCATATCTCCAGCCCGCACTTCTCCGTACATCAGCCAGGCATAGTTGGCAAACAGCGCCCGTCTGAGATCTACGTATCCCCCAATAACGGCTTGCTGAATCCGTTGAGAAGAATTATAATACCCCTCAGGAACCGTTTTGTTTTCCGGCTGAATCGTAAGTGCCTTTTTGGAACACGAAAAAAAGACAACGATTGCTGCGAGCGGAATGAACTTCCAAATTTTCATATTGTTCATTTTTTGCATCATGCTAAAAAACCACTTTTATACCCAGCGCAACAGATGAAGGCAGGGGAGTTCCCGTATAGCGCAAATCATACCTGCGCGAGCCTGTAATATTTTCTTCGGGGTTAATGCCACTGTATCGGGAGAGCGTGAGTAAATTATCTCCACGAACAAATACCTGCACATCACTCAATTGTGAAAGCACCTTTGAAAGTGAATTCAAATGCCAGGAAAGCGCTGCCCTGCTTAACCGGAGAAAGCTCCCGTCTTCCACGGTTCTGATTCCCTGATAAAGCGTTCGGCCATTTTCCTTTTCAATCAGATAGTATGGTGTTTCAGCATGTTTAAGGGGAAACTCATTCCCTACCCTGTCGGCATAGTACCTGCTGCTGAACGATTCTGCAACAATATCGGCTCCCCAGGCGTAAGTGAGAACGAATGTGGCAGAAACATTTCCGTATCTCAACGTATTTGTTAATCCGCCAAAAGCCGAAGGCTCACTATTGCCAATCACTTTGGGTTGCTTTCCCTGGTAGGCAAGAAGTGAGGTTACTGCTTTTCCTTCGGAAAGTGCTCCGAGATAGGCAAGACTGGTATTTTCAATATCACCCGGCAATGATTTTACCTTATTGCGATAGGAGGCCAAATTAATGTTACTGGTCCAGGTAAACCTGTTGGTACGGATCCATTGTGCATCCAGGCTCAGTTCAACACCAGAGAGTTTTACGGTGCCGCCGGTTTCATGAGTGAAATCTATCCCACTGATATTGGGTAAAAACCTTTGGTAGGTGAAATCGCGGTAAGATTTACTAAAATAATTTACGGAAAGGTGGAGGGAGGGCAAAATAGCAACAGAAAGGCCTGCATCAAACTGAACAACACCTATACTTTTTGCTCCGTCAAACGCAGGATACAACTCACCGACGCCGAGATAATTACCGCCGTAGTATTCTCCGTAAGCTTCCAAAGCGCCGCGATAAACTTCGGGTCTGCTTAACACACCGGTCTTGCCAATGGAGGCATTTACTTTTACCGGAATCTTCAATTTGTTTTTAAGATCATAATGAACTCCTATTGCAGGGTACAAAGCCCACTTATTTTCGTACAAAGAGCTGCCGTCTGCACGAAGTACCATGTTTACATCAAGGTCCTTTTTATACTTCCATTTCCAAATTCCATAAAATGAAACCAGCTTTTCTCTCTCATGATCTGATAATGCAATGGTTTGATTTGCATTATAACCGGTTACCACTTTTACAAAATTCGATCCGCCGCTTTCCATACTGCGTTCGCCATTTACCGAAGTAAGCCGGTCATCTGTGCTTCTGATTTCATTTCCCAGCGTCATATCCAATTGCAACGCATCCGAGAAACTCCGCAGGTAGTTTAAAGTAGTGTTTACGGTGATCAGTTGCCTTTTATAAGCCACGCTCGAAGCAAAGATGTTGCCGTTGAGTACATTGGAGGGAACGTACACATCGCGACTTGCCCCTTCGTAGGATAAACCTGCTACAGAACTGAGTTTAAAACCGGAGCCAAACTGGTAGGCCAGTCCCATGGAGGAAACAAGTCCTACATTCCGGTTTTTATCCATAAAAAATGTTTCATCTGCAATTACGGGAAGAGGAAAGTCTCTGTCGTACTCACCGGCATAACGCCCTCTCCTGTTGGAAAGAGCCATATTATTATAGAAATGCGCGGAAAAGCGATCCGTAATATTGTACTTGGCATTTAAAAACAGCGATTGGCTGCCATAGCCTGAATTTTTGATTACACCCTGATCCTGGTGATTAGATAATCCGAACAGGTAAGAGCCGTAGGTGCCGGCACCATCTACCAGCAGATTCTGTTCACTTACGAAGCCTCCGTTGCCATAAGCCTCCCTCCGGGCCCGTGAATTAAAATCGTAAAAAGCGTCTTTCCGGTAGTCCATATTCTGCAGGAAATTCATTCCCGCAAATGCATTAGCCCGAACATGAATAGAGCCCGATTCCCCTTCCTTCATGATCAGGTTGATGGCACCGTTTGGCGCCTGTACGCCAAAAGCAGCAAGACGATCAATGTCTTTGATAATTTCAATGCGTTCCACCTGCTCCGGAGTAAAATAACTAAGGGGATTAATGCCGGTTACCGTGGAGGGACTGGCTATTACCGGTACGCCGTTGATAAGAATAAGCGGCATGGTGTTATGATCAGTGGGGTCCAGACTTAATCCGCGGAGATTAAGTGTGGATTGAGCGCCTGGCGTGCCCGACCAGCTTTTTATTCTCAAGCCGGCCACGCTCCCCTGCATGATATTTTCCAGGCCGCTCCTGTTGGAAAGGATCATGCTGTCCACTCTCAAAGAATCCTGTGCCCATACACTTAGCGCAGTGCCCAAAGACACGAGCAGAAAAAATAAATTTTTCTCAGCAGGTTTTGGTAAAAATCTCATAATTATTAATAATTAGCTATGTATTCCCTGGCATTTTCAGGAATCAACCGATATTCTCTTCGCTACTAATTTCAGCGATATCTCCCTGAATTCACTTTCGAAACATTTAGTAATAATAAATAATTTTTTAGAAATATTAAACAATTTTTTTTAGAAAAAAGTTATCCACAAACTTTTGAAACTTTAAACTCCAGGAAAAAAATATAGCTCATCCAGGGTTAAAAAGTTGGATAACGAAAGCCTGACCTGATGCGCTACAGAATAGTTTTATGCCGGCCTTTTGGGAATGGTTTCCGGATGCCGGAACCATTATGCCTATCCATTTGAAGGAACCTGCTGCGTGACCTCCGAATCAGATCAATGGAAAACCGGCACCGTCAGTCAACAGGTAAGAGTTAAAGTATCGGTTGCAGAATGGGGACTATCCGGCTACCGGCATTTGTTAGGAATGTGGCTATAATAATCCGGTAAACTTCATTAATTTTTTCAGGCAGATTGTTAAGCTAACTCCAAAACAATTCAGGGAAAGTTTATTGTGTTGAACAAAGGGCAGTGAATGGATGTCACCATTTCCCCGACATAATATTTTCCAGTTCCTCCAGCGTTTTTCCTTTGGTTTCCTTCACCTTTAACCACACAAATACAAAGCCCACCAGGCATATTGCCGAATAAACGAAGAAGGTTTGATCCCTCAGCTTTTCAAAAATAACGGGGAAGGTAAATACCAGAATAAAATAAGCAAGCCACAGGCTCACAACCGCCACGGCTGTAGCTTCGCC
>JADZFY010000147.1 GCA_020854215.1 Chitinophagaceae bacterium
GCCGGATCATCACCCGTAAAACCGATATAGTATTTGTCGGCGCTGGGGGAATAGAGAATGTAGAATGTCCACAAAAGCAAAAAGGTTTTGATTAAAACTAATCAAAACCTTTGAAATGTGGGAGCACACGGGTTCGAACCGCGGACCCTCTGCTTGTAAGGCAGATGCTCTGAACCAGCTGAGCTATGCTCCCAATATTTTTTAGAACTTTATTATCAGTACCAGCGCGGATCCTCCCGCCCGTTAGGCGGGATGCTCTGAACCAGCTGAGCTATGCTCCCAATTTTTTTAGAACTCGTTCCTTATTGCTAAGGGAGTGCAAAGATAAGCGTTCAATTAGTTTGACAAAATTTTTTTCCGAATCTTTATCTCAAACGAAAAAAAATATTCGCGATGTATTACGGAAATATTCCGAGTTCCTCGTAGCTGGTTCCCACTTTATTTATAGCCACCACATACGCTGCTGTACGCAGATCCGGAATATCCGGATTGCTCTTCCACGTATCCACTATTTCCCGTGTTGCACCAATCATCGTTTCTTCCAGTCCACTGTAAACCAGGTCCGCCTCATTGGGGCCGTGCATGATGATTTCTTTTTCCTTGTCACCTACCGACTTTCCTGTTAGTTCTTCCATTTGACTCAAAATATTGCGATTCTGATTTTCGGTAAATCGCTTTTCCATTCGGCCATACCGCACGTGGCTCAGGTTTTTGAGCCACTCAAAATAACTAACTGTAACACCTCCGGCATTCAGATACATATCGGGGACCACCAGGATTCCCTTCTGAATAAAGATTTCGTCAGCGTCCGGAGTGAGTGGACCATTAGCCGCTTCGCCTACAATTCTGGCTTTTATTCGGGGTGCATTTTCACCATTGATTACATTCTCTAATGCGGCAGGTATCAGTATGTCACAATCCAACTCAAGTGCTTCGGCAGTATTTGTAATATTGGTAGCACCAGGGAAATTGAGAATGGTACCCTCTTTTTTCCGGTGCTGGCGAACTTCCTCTTCATTTAATCCGTTGGTATTAAAAATTGCACCTTCATATTCTGCCAATGCAATAACTTTTGCTCCTCCCTCACGAAAGAATTTTGCTGCGTGGTAACCCACATTTCCCAAACCTTGTACAATTACTCTTTTTCCTTCAACACCAACCGTTAATCCGGCTTTTTCCATCAGGTCAGGCATGGAACAAATTTCCTTCAGTCCGTAAAAAACACCAAGTCCGGTAGCTTCACGCCTGCCACGTACGCCACCCTGCGTAATGGGTTTTCCTGTTACGCAGCCCAGCGCATCTATTTCGCCGGGTTTCATACTGGTATAGGTATCCAAAATCCACGACATTTCCCTTTCTCCTGTTCCGTAATCGGGAGCGGGAACATCAGTTCCGGGTCCAATGAAGTTTTTCTTGATGAGTTCATGCGTATAACGCCGGGTAATTTTTTCCAACTCGTAGGGGGTGTACTTTTTGGGATCAATACTAATTCCACCCTTAGCACCTCCGAACGGTACATTAACAATGGCGCATTTGTAAGTCATCAATGCTGCTAACGCCATTACTTCGTCGAGGTTAACCGTAGTGGCAAATCTGATCCCGCCTTTACATGGTGTTTTGTGGTGAGAATGTTGAACGCGGTATGCTTTTATGACTTCGATTTTGTCGCCGATCTTCACCGGGAAATGCATCCGGTAAACAGAATTACATAATTTAATCTGCTCTAAAATTCCCGGATCCCAGTTGGTGAATTTGGCAGCCTTGTCAAAGTTGGCTAATACAGCATCAAAGAAACTGTATTCGTGCTGAGTGCTCATACGATATTTTTTTAAAGGTATTGGGTCACGGATCAAACAACGAACCGTTCTAAAGCTTGCTCTTCTGGCTTTCCTTTTCCAGTTTGCTTACTTTTCGGTCAATATGGATAAGAAAAATGAGTAACCCTGAAAAAATGATAGCCAGTACGGCTACTACCACGTATATTTTTCCGCTGCTGCGCATTCCGTCAGCCATTTCCACTTTCTCCTGACCAATAGCCATTTGCGAAACGGCTAAAAATACAATTGCTAAAAGAACTTTTGTTACGCGTGACCTAAGCATGTAAAAGGTTTTTATCTTCTATCTTTCTAAAACGGATAATGATGGTACTGAGCCATATGCCCAATAGAATAAATCCAGGTACAGCTCCCAGCCAAAATACTATTCGCATCCGGGCATCCATGTCTCTGGGGTCGGCTCCCGGATTGCCTGCACCTCCGGGATGCAGGGACTCAACCATTCGCGGCACAATCCACAAAGCAGGAAATAGCATAGCAAACGCAAAAATATTGTAAACAGCACCTACCCGAGCCCGTTTGTCAATATCAATCATCGAGTTTCTCAACACAAAATAGGCGGCATATACCAGCAAAGCCATGGCAGCACCCAATTGTTTGATGTCGTTGCTCCAGGCTTTACCCCACGTGTAGTTGGCCCACATCGCTCCGGTTACCAATCCTAAAATGCCAAATAACATTCCGGTTCTGGCGTAGGATGTAGCATAAATATCATATAACAAGTCGGGCTTGCGGAGGTACTTCACAGAATAGAAAACAGAGCAGCTAAATAATACCATCATACCAAACCACATGGGTACGTGGAAGTAAATATTTCGGATCGTTTCGTTCAGGATTTTCTTATGAGGTACGTCCATCAAGAGTCCGCCGATTAACGTATATAGTAACAAAAAAATGCAAAGTACCTTCCACCAGGTCTTTTTCATCTCCAAATATTAATTATTTGAAGCAAACCTACATCAATTTGAGCAATGAGCAATGAATCAGTCTTTCCATAAAAACGGAAACAAGATAACAGCCATAACCATTACCAGTACGTCTAATCCGCAAAGCAGCCAAATCATATCCGAAAGCGCTCCTGCCTGGAATACTTCTCCCAAGCCGGCTTTTGATATACGCATCAGCAGCAACAATTGGGGAATAATAATCGGAAACCCCATTATGGCCATCAGGGATGCCTGTTGCTGCGCTTTTGCTGCGATAGCCGCCAGCATGGTAAATACCAAACTCAGGCTTGCCGACCCAATACAGACGATGCCGGTAAACTGCCAGAAATGAATTAACGGATTGCCCAACAATATCTGAAAAAGAAAAAGGCTGATCAGGCTCATCAGGAGCATGATAAATGTATTGTAGAGCAGTTTGGCAACGATAAACTGTTGGGCTCCGGCTATTGCATAAAAATACAGCATGCGTCCTTTGGTTTCCTGAAGAAAACTTTTAGCCACCGCGTTTACACATATAAAAAGCTGGATGATCCAAAACAATCCATTCCACACTGTGCTTTCGGGCTGTTCAATTGCCAGGTACAATACAAATATGGAAGACGCCACGTATAACAAAATACCATAAAAGGTATATTGCTGGCGTAGTTCAAGCAGGAGGTCTTTTTTAAGTAAAGCAAAAATATGCTGAAAGGAGTGCACTGGTTGAGTAAACATTTATGAAAATTTTATGGCAAGGTGTTTGTACCTTCACCCAAAATTTGAATTTTATTTTTTCTTCACCTATAACTGACGTTCAAAAATAGCACATTCGGATGGAACGTATTGGCGTTATTATTAACAAATTACAGGAACTCTATCAGCAAAAAGCCGCTGCTGATCAAATGATTCACGTGATACAAATGTTGCATTCGGAATTGTTGATGCTTAAGCAACAAGAACAGACGCCGGAGCGAAAAAAAATTGCAGTGATGATGCCTCCCGGCGGAATTCCTGTTGTGGTATCCGAACTTCCTTCTAATAAGCGCATCAATAAAAGCGAAGAGGTGATAGATGCCAATGTTGATGTTGAAGATACTTTACAAATGGAAAAACGTAGTAGGAATGGAGGTGTTAAGGAAAAAGTAACTAACGGGCCCGATGGCTTTAACGTTTTGCAGGATGTGCCAACGCTTGCCCATCAGCCCCAGGTGAAAGAACTGAATGAAGTTATTGGAAAAACAGTGCCTTCTATCAACGACAGATTGTTTGAGCAAAAAACAGAGTTGGTTGAACGCCTTAAAGACGAGCCACTGAAAGATATTAAAAAGGCGGTGGGTGTTAACGATCGTTTTATTTTTATCAGCGAACTTTTCCGGGGTGATGAGGATATGTATGAAAGATCGCTCAAAACTATCAACCGGTTTACGATTTTTCCAGAGGCCGAATTCTGGATTTCACGGGAACTAAAGTTGAAATTAGGATGGAGTGATGACCATCCGGCTGTTAAACAGTTTGATCAGTTGGTAAGAAGACGGTTTTTGTAAATATAGTCCATGATATACCCGGTAGCTCCGGCGTTTGCATATACATACTGTTTTGCGGCTTCACCTCTTTGTTTCAGCAATGTTTCATCGTTCCACAGGGCGTTGAGTTGGTTCTCCAGTTCCAAAGCATTTTCAATACTAATAGCACCACCTGCTTCCTCCAACGCTACCGCTTCATAATGGCTCTGATACACCGGGCCAAAAAATACGGGCTTTCCATACACCGCTGCTTCCAAAATATTATGTAGCCCCGATTCGCCAAACCCTCCCCCCACGTAGGTGATATCGGCATAGTGATACAGGCGCGAAAGCATACCAATATTGTCAATGATGAGCGTATTAATCTGCTTCGGATTGTATGTAGTCTCGTTTGGTTTCGTATTACCAGTGAATTGGGATTGTAACGAAGAATAAAGAATGGAATGGGGAAATTCCTTTTGCAGGTCTTTTATGTTTTCCTTATCTACTTCGTGTGGTGCTATTATGAATCGAAAATCCGGTCTCTCTCGTACATAATGAATCATTTCTTCTTCATCCTCGGGCCACGTACTACCGGCAACCAGTACCCGGTGGCCCTGGCAAAAGGCTTCTACCGGTTCGATGGGTTGAAAGGCCTCAGCTATTTCAATCACCCTGTCAAATCGGGTATCGCCCGATACGGTTACATTATTATTAAAACCTTCCTCACGAAGAAACTGGGCCGAAGCCGGCGTTTGCACAAAAAAATGAGTGAAGCATTGGAAAAGTTTTTTTCTGTAAATGCCATAAAACAGGCCTCTTTTATATATTGTCCCCGATATCAACAGGAGTGGAATTTGCTTTCTTTTAATTTCTTCCAGGTAGTGCAACCAGAACTCGTATCTTACCCAAAGCACCATTGAAGGATTGATGAGGCGGATAAAGCTCATCGCGTTGTAATGGGTGTCGAGAGGAAGATAAAGTACAAAGTCCGCGCCCCGGTAATTTTTCCTGATTTCATATCCCGACGGTGAAAAAAAAGTGATGACTATTATGGTGTTCGGATTATTCTGCCTGATTTTTTCCAATACAGGTCGTCCCTGTTCAAATTCACCCAAAGACGCGCAGTGCATCCACACCCGTGGGCGATTATCTTGTGGTAAATCTTTCAGTCTGAATTCCAGTTCAGTAAAATAGTTTTTTCGGCCGCTGACCCAGAGTCTGGCTTTGGGATTCCATATGGAAGCGAGTTTCAATGCAAACCCGTAAAGGGCAATAAACAAATTATAAAACAGGGCTATCACGTTCTTAAACATTAAAATATGTTACAAAACTAATACCTATTACATATCCTCTGCATATTTTACTATTTTTGCACCCATTTAAAAAGGAGGATGAACCATGCGCCCTATTCAAATGGTAGATTTAAAACAGCAGTACGAGCACATCAAGGGAGATGTGGACGCTGCAATTCACGCCGTTCTTGACAGTTGTGCGTTCATAAACGGAAAACCCGTTCAGGATTTTGCCCAACAGCTATCCGCTTATGTGGGCTCAAAACACGTAATTCCATGCGCCAATGGTACAGACGCGCTCCAAATTGCACTGATGGCGCTTGGGTTACAGCCGGGCGATGAGGTGATTACCCCTTCCTTTACGTATATTGCTACTACGGAGGTAATTGCGTTGTTGCGGCTAAAACCGGTATTCGTTGAGGTAGATACCAAAACATTCTGTATTGCTCCGGACGCAATTGAGAAGGCAATAACCTCAAAAACCAAAGCAATAGTACCGGTTCATTTGTACGGACAGGCTGCCAATATGGAAGCCATTATGCAGATTGCACGAAAACACAATCTGTACGTGATTGAAGATAACGCTCAGGCCATTGGCTGCAACTACTCCTTTAGTAACGGAACGAAAAAGAAGACAGGCGCGATAGGTACTATAGGGTGTACTTCATTTTTTCCCTCTAAAAATTTAGGGTGTTATGGTGACGGGGGCGCTATTTTTACGGATGATGATCAACTGGCCAACCGGATAAGGATGATAGCTAATCACGGGCAAAGCAAAAGATACTATCACGATGTGGTGGGCTGCAATTCGAGGCTGGATACCCTGCAGGCTGCTGTTTTGAATGTGAAATTGAAAAAATTGGACGAATATATTGCGGCGCGACAACAAGCTGCGGCTTATTATGATCGGGCATTTGCCGGTCATCCAAAAATCACCACACCATTTAGAGCAACATATAGCGATCACGTTTTTCATCAGTATACGTTGATCCTGAATGATGTTGATCGGGATGGGTTAAACCAATATCTTGCTGACCGGCAGATACCATCTATGATATATTATCCCGTTCCGGCTCACCGGCAAACGATGTTTGAGGCTTTTGGATCAGACGCCAGCCACCTGCCCGGTACAGACTGGTTAACGGAGAGAGTGATTTCACTTCCCATTCACACCGAATTGGACGAAGAACAATTGACGTTGATAACACAAAACGTATTAGCGTACATTAATCAATAAATTAAATTAAATGAGAATTGCTGTCGTTGGAACGGGATATGTTGGACTGGTTACCGGAACATGTTTTGCAGAAACCGGCAATACAGTCACTTGTATAGATATTGATCAATCGAAGGTTGACAGGTTGTCTGCCGGGGAAATCACAATTTATGAACCCGGACTGGAGAAGATCTTTCTCCGTAATCTGAAGGAACAACGTCTGAGCTTTACCACAAGCATTGCAGAAGGAATAAAAGGCGCCGAGGTTATCTTCCTGGCTTTACCTACTCCTCCCGGAGAAGACGGCTCGGCAGATTTGAAATATGTTCTCGGAGTTGCGAAGGCTTTGGGAAAATTGATTTTGCCCGGGGAGTACAGGGTTATTGTGGACAAGAGTACGGTTCCTGTGGGAACTGCCGAAAAAGTGGAAAGTGCAATTTTGGAAAGTTCTTCAGGCGCATTAACTACAGGAGAACAGGATTCGACAAATGGAAGTTTTGATGTAGTGGCTAATCCCGAATTTTTGAGGGAAGGGGTGGCAGTTGATGATTTTATGAAACCCGACAGGGTGATTATCGGCACCTCATCGGAAAAAGCGAAAAAACGAATGTCCGACCTGTATGGTCCCTTTGTACGCCAGGGTAATCCTGTTATTTTCATGGATAAACGTTCTGCCGAACTTACCAAGTATGCTGCGAATTCATTCCTCGCCACAAAAATTTCATTCATGAATGAAATTGCCCAGTTGTGCGAGAGGCTGGGAGCGGATGTGGACATGGTTAGAAGGGGCATGGGAGCCGATGACCGAATTGGCAAACGCTTTTTGTTCCCCGGAATAGGATATGGTGGTAGCTGTTTTCCCAAAGACGTTCATGCATTGGTGAAAAGCGCGGAGGATGTTGACTATGACTTTCGTATTTTAAATGCAGTTATGAAGGTAAACAGTAAACAAAAATTGCATTTGGTTTCAAAGATCAGGGAGTATTTTAAAAACGACCTCAAGGGTAAAAAAATGGCAGTATGGGGTTTGGCTTTTAAGCCTAATACCGATGACATTCGGGAAGCTCCCGCATTAGAAATTATTGATGTGTTGCTGAAGGAAGGAGTTACAATTTCGGCATACGACCCTGAAGCAATGAATAATGTGAAACAAGTATTGGGTGATAAAATTTCATTTCCCGATAATCAATATGACTGTCTGAAAGATGCCGATGCGTTAATTATTGCTACGGAATGGAATGAATTTCGAACACCGGATTTTCTAAGAATTGTATCCAACCTGAAGCGAAAAGTAATTTTTGACGGTAGAAATTTATTTGATGTGTATGCTATCCGGGAGTTAGGATTTTATTATGAAAGCATTGGGCGGCCTGTGGTAGGTAAATAGGTGTATTTATGAAAAAACGCGTATTAGTTACGGGTGCTGCGGGTTTTTTGGGCTCTCATCTTTGTTATCGGTTTATCAAAGACGGATACCACGTCATAGGTATGGACAACCTTATTACAGGCGATTTGAAAAACATTGAATCCCTGTTTTCCCTGGAGCAATTTGAGTTTTACCATCACGATGTTTCCAAGTTCATTCACGTTTCGGGTCCGTTAGATTATATCCTTCATTTTGCCTCTCCGGCCAGTCCGATTGATTACCTGAAAATTCCCATTCAAACTTTAAAAGTAGGGTCATTGGGTACACTTCACTGCCTTGGATTGGCTAAAGCAAAAGGGGCAAGATTATTGGTTGCTTCTACATCTGAAGTATATGGAGATCCATTGGTACATCCCCAAAACGAAGACTACTGGGGTAATGTAAATCCGGTTGGTCCGCGGGGGGTGTATGATGAAGCCAAGCGGTTTCAGGAGGCCATCACCATGGCTTACCATACCTTTCACGGAGTGGAAACCCGGATAGTGCGGATATTCAATACCTATGGCCCCAGGATGCGCCTCAATGATGGCAGGGCGCTGCCGGCTTTCATCGGACAGGCGTTGCGTGGCGAAGACCTTACCGTATTTGGCGATGGTTCACAAACCCGTTCCTTTTGTTATGTGGATGATTTAATTGAAGGTATTTGCCGATTGCTGTACAGCGACTATGTATATCCGGTGAATATTGGAAATCCGGATGAAATCAGCCTCAAAGAATTTGCTGAAGAGATAATTAAACTGACAGGAACACATCAGAAAATTGTGTTTAAACCGTTACCTACAGATGATCCCAAACAACGGCGGCCCGATATCACCCGCGCAAAAGAAATTTTAGGATGGACACCGAAGGTAAGCAGGGCAGAGGGATTAAAAACTACCTACGAATATTTTAAGTCATTACCCAAAGAAGAATTATATAAATTACCTAAAGAGTTTAAAAAATAAACGTTATGTTAATCTACCAGGATATTATTGATAAAAAGGCAAAATTGGCTGTAATCGGATTAGGCTATGTGGGTTTACCCATCGCACTGGAGTTTGCAAAAAAAGTTAGTGTAATTGGTTTCGATATCAATGCCAAACGTATTGATATGATGAAGCAGTCCATTGATCCAAGTGACGAATTAGACGCCTCCGCTTTTGAAGGATGTGATATTGAATTTACCAATTCGCTCGACGTATTAAGAGAAGCTAAGTTCTTTATTGTGGCTGTTCCCACACCTGTAGATGATCATAACGTGCCCGATCTTCTTCCTGTAAAAAAAGCTTCCGAAACCATTGGCAAGGTAATTAAGGCTGGCGACTATGTGGTGTACGAATCTACCGTGTATCCTGGTTGCACCGAAGAAGATTGTTTGCCCATCATTGAGGAACTAAGCGGATTGAAGTTAAATGTTGATTTCAGATTAGGATATTCTCCTGAACGAATCAATCCCGGAGATAAAGAACATACCCTTGCACGAATTGTAAAAGTAGTGTCGGGTTCTGATGCGGTTTCACTGGAAGAGATTGCAAAAACGTATTCAATTGTAGTGCAGGCAGGTGTACATAAGGCATCCAGTATTAAAGTTGCCGAGGCTGCAAAAATCATTGAGAATACCCAGCGTGACCTGAACATTGCGTTGATGAATGAGTTGTCTATTATTTTTGATATGGTGGGCATCAACACTTACGAAGTATTGGAAGCTGCAGGCACAAAATGGAACTTCCTCAAATTCCAGCCCGGACTGGTAGGAGGCCACTGTATTGGAGTTGATCCGTATTATCTTACCTATAAATCATCGGAACTTGGTTATGAGTCGCGGGTGATTTTAGCCGGGCGCGTGATTAATGATGAAATGCCTTTGTATGTGGCAAAAAAAATAGTGCAGCATATTATCAAGCATGCTAAGGAAGCCACCGGGGCGAGAGTACTCATTATGGGGGCGACTTTCAAAGAAAATGTAAGTGATATCCGAAACTCTAAAATCATTGATATGGTGAGAGAGCTCAGGGCGTTTTCTTTGAATGTGGATATCGTTGATCCGCATGCCGACAATGCAGAGCTGCAGCATGAGTATGGATTCCCGCTTTCTCCTGCAATTGGCAAAAACTATGATGCAGTAGTATTGGGCGTTCCGCATAACGAATATAAAAACTTAACAGAAGAATACCTGCTGGGTATTACCAATCCGAACGCTATTTTTGCAGATCTCAAGGGACTATACAGAAATACGTTTCAAAAACTCAAATACTGGAGTTTGTAATGGGGGCCTTCCAGAAATCTATCGCAATTACAGGTGGGGCCGGGTTTATCGGTTCTCATGTAACAAGGCTGTTTGTTAAAAACTATCCTTCCTGCAGGATAGTTAATGTTGATGCGCTTACCTATGCCGGCAACCTGGAAAATCTGAGAGATATTGATCAATTGCCGAACTACATTTTTGAACACGCTGATATCTGCGATGAACAAACGATAGAACAACTGTTTGGTAAATACAATTTTGATGCGGTGATTCATCTGGCTGCGGAAAGCCATGTAGATCGTTCTATAATGGATCCGCTGGCTTTTGTAAAAACAAATGTGCTCGGTACAGGAGTGTTATTAAATACCTGCCGCAAACACTGGAGCGATAACCGGGATAATAAACTTTTTTATCACGTTTCCACCGATGAAGTGTATGGTACGCTGGGAGAAACCGGTTTTTTTACCGAGGAAACGCCTTATGATCCCCGCTCTCCCTATTCGGCTTCAAAGGCGGCTTCCGATCACTTAGTGATGGCCTACTATCATACCTATAGCCTTCCCGTTATTATTTCGAATTGCTCCAATAATTACGGATCGCATCACTTTCCGGAGAAGTTGATTCCATTGATGATAAACAATATTAAACACCGAAAGCCACTTCCTGTTTATGGAAAAGGTGAAAATGTGAGAGACTGGTTATGGGTGGAAGATCATGCCAGAGCCATTGATACAATTTTTCATAGTGGCACGATAGGAGAAACCTATAATATCGGCGGTTTCAACGAATGGAAAAATATTGACCTCGTAAAGCTGCTCTGTAGCTTAATGGATAAGAAACTGGGCAGGGCAGCAGGAGAATCGGAAAAACTCATTACGTACGTTAAGGATCGCGCCGGGCACGACCTTCGTTATGCCATTGATGCAACAAAGCTCAATAAAGCATTGGGCTGGAAACCCTCTCTGCAATTTGAGGAAGGGCTGGAAAAAACGGTAGACTGGTACCTGAATAATGAAGAATGGATCAATCACGTAACCACCGGTCAGTATCAGCAATACTATGCTGATCAATACAGCAGGCGATAGGGGAACATTCGTATCTTTGCCGGCATTCGTAACGCCTTGAACAGGCAACGCTATTATAACTCAATTTACATGCCGTTTTTACAAACAGAATTCCCCGGACTGCTGGTATTTCAGCCTATAGTGTATGAGGACGAAAGGGGGTATTTTTTCGAAAGCTTTAATCAGCAGGTATTTCAGAACGGGGAACAGGATTATCAATGGGTTCAGGACAATCAATCCTTCTCGTATTATGGGGTGATCCGAGGATTACATTTTCAAAATCCGCCCAAAGCCCAAACGAAATTGGTACGCACCCTGCAAGGTAAAATCCTTGATATCGCAGTAGATATCCGAAAGGGTTCTCCCACCTACGGAAAAGTGTACAGCATTGAACTGTCTGCCGATAACAAACTCCAGTTGCTTATACCTGCGGGCTTTGCCCATGGTTTTTCTGTGTTGAGTGAAAGTGCTACGGTGTTGTATAAATGCGATAATCTTTACGATAAAACAGCCGAAGGAAGTATTGCCTACAATGATCCTACATTAAATATAGATTGGAATATTCCTGCAGATAAGGTCATACTGTCTGAGAAGGATCGTAGTCACCCGCCATTTAAAATTTGTAACAATCACTTTGAATTTGAAGGATAAATAGTATCCATGCAGAAGTCTAAGATACTGATAACCGGCGCCGGTGGACAACTGGGAAAATCGTTTGCAGCTATAGCTCAACGTTATTCTGATTTTGAGTTCGTTTTTCGCACACGTGCCGACCTGTCGCTGGATAATCCGGTTGAATTGGAAACTGTTTTCAATTCGGTACGGCCGCAGTTTTGCATTAATTGCGCAGCCTATACCGCTGTTGATAAAGCAGAGTCGGAAAGAGCGCGAGCCTTTCAGGTAAATGCCCAGGGTGTTGCGAATCTTGCGAAATGCAGTGCGTTAGGGAACACGAAGCTGATACATATTTCAACTGACTATGTATTCAATGGCTTATCGGAAACGCCTTATGCTGAAAGCGATCCCGTTAATCCCATAAACGTATACGGTGAGTCTAAAGCGGAAGGGGAGGTGTTAGCCGTTGAAAATAATGCTGAGGTCATCATTATCCGCACCGCATGGGTGTTTAGCGAACATGGCAGCAATTTTGTAAAAACCATGATTCGCCTGATGAACGAAAGAACGCAATTGAATGTGGTAAGCGACCAGATAGGGTCCCCCACTTACGCGACCGATCTTGCCGCTGCAGTGATGACCATCATCGGCAGTCGCAAATGGTTACCCGGCATTTATCACTACAGCAATGAGGGCAAAATCAGTTGGTATGATTTTGCTTTGGCCATTAAAACATTCACAAGCAGTGAATGTGTCATCACACCCATAGCTACCGCTGCGTATCCTACGCCGGCCAAGCGTCCGGCTTACTCGCTGTTGAATACTGAAAAAATCCGGAAAAGTTATGAGGTAAATATTCCGAACTGGAAACACAGCCTGGCGGTCTGTATCGATCGCCTGGCGAGATGAATAAATTGTTTTTTGCGGCGTTGATTACATCGTTTGTATTCCAATTAAATTCCCCGTGGCAAAATCAACGCTGGCTATGCACCTGCAGGTCTCTTCCGCGTCAGATGTGTCATACGCGAAACTCATAACGATATTGTATTTCATCTCGCAACGACTCGTAATTGATTGTTTTGATATTTTACAAAGCATTGGTTCTCCTTCCAAGCTTTCTTTCCATACTCACTTTTCGTGTTGAAGTGGTTGAACAAAAATGCAAAATGAAACCAACGCGAACCATTTATAAGCGTGGTTGAGATTTATGAATAGTTCCTACTGTGGTAAATAAACAATAGTATCTCTGGGCGCCATAAAGCCTTTGGTAACTGCTTCTAATTTATTTTTACTGAGAGAAATGATCTGTAGAGTATAGCTTTGATTTCCCAGGGTAATTAAGATGGATTTATTATCTGTAGCCAGCGTATATTTCGCTTCAGTTTCTAAGTTTCCGTTCTCGTACATCAGGCACCGTCCATCACTCTTAAATTCAAACTCGTAAGATTTCTTTTCAAATCTTTTTTCCCATTTTTCTTTTTCCTTTTCGCTACCCCTTACACTGGTTGCTTTCCAACGATTTAATATTATTGTTTTAGGGTTGGAACTACACCCAACAACAAAAATGAGCAACACCCCTAATATAGGTTTCGTTACGTAAATATAAATTTTACCGGATAAATAACCCATAGGTTGAATGTTTTAGTAGTTATGGAGGCAGATATTTTTATTTAACCTTTGGTTTTATCATCAATGTTGTTAAGACTTTTATTGATGCGGAAGAAAACGATAATCAATTCGCACCATATTCTCCATAAAACGTTGCCGAAAACAATCATAAGCAATCCGCCGAAAAAACCACCTGGCATAAAGCTGCCATATCCGCCGCGGCTACTGCTACCGCTGAACATTGTAACTAAGCCCGCAATGGTAATAATAACTGCAATTACCACATACATGATCTGAATAATTTTTAGCGTGATCATTGTTTTGAATGAAAGAAAATCTTTCCAGTCAAATCCGTTTGATTTTTGAATGTTGGGGCTAATGTTGAGTTCCATGTTTTCTTGTTTTACCGGTGAAAAAGATAATATTTTAGTTGATTTTTTTTCTATTAGAAAAAGCGGTTTGCCTTATCCTTTTGCTTTGAAAATTAATTTTTTTTGCAAATCATTATGCTAAAAATAGGAGCATCTCCTGCTTTTGTTTGTTTCCGTTCGGTACTGATATTGTGCGTTCTATTCCTATATAGCCGCCGCCGTTCTCTCTTTGCATAAAAGCATTGATTTGCCATTCACCGCTTTTATTGGAGGCGCAATAGCCCGGCGCACAAGTAAGCGTGATTGTCTGGCGTGTCGTATTCAACGACCAGGATGCCAATTCCGGAAAATATTCCAATAAGGGTTCGGATGCTGTGAATGTTTTATTCAACCCGTTCACGCCAGCATTGTCACCAAACCATACTCCTATATTATCCTCAATAATCTTATCTTCTTTTGACTCAGCCTCTCCTGCGGTGTTGTATGTAGTCAACGTTACCATTGTGACCATCCAGCGCTTGCCGTTGGTGGACATTAAATCTTGCTCAGTGACATTCGTAGATATTTTATTTTTTTGATCGTCTTTCTTACACGACAAGCCGCTGTTTGTTGTAAAAATTACGGAGAGAGATAGCAATATAAATCCATATCTCAGCACTGGCGTATATAATTTCTTAAGCCTCATTCCTTAATTATTTTGGATTGATTATTCTAGTAATAATGGTTATTCCGGCTCCTTTTTTATATTCTTCAGCAAATAATGATATACATTTTGGTTACTTACTGCAATAGCAAACGCATTTACAAATTCAAAACCATTTTGCGCCATAAAGTTTAACGCATCAATCATCGAGTTAAAGTCCATTATCTTCCCGTCTTTGTCTTTCAACACTGTTTCTTTACCTGTTGAAAAAAATTTAGTTTTCTGCCCAAAATCAATCTGAATGGAAACTCCTTTGCTAAACGGCTTCGATGTTCCTATTATCTGGATATATTCAACATCAATGTCTTTAATCGGTATATCGTTCACGGTTTGCGCGTTTACGCCGGATGTACTGATAGCTGTAATAATCAGGATAAGGAGTATCTTTCTGCAGGTGTATAACATAAATTAAAGGTTTGTTTTCTGTAGATGTTGTTAAAGGATTTGGCGCTAAGTGTTGTGAGCAGCCGAGCATAACAGGAAATTTGGCACCCACAATCATTGAACTCCAAAAGTATATGCATCCATACTGTTAGCCCCCGTTGCAGGCTTGCCCGTAAAGAAATATTCTCCTTTATCCAATTTTTTTGCAGGTATAATCTCAAAAACGCCATCACTCAATTTGGATATGTTCAGTGAAATCACGTCTTCCCCGGTTTTAACCCCGGTAAAAGTGTTCACTTTCATACTGGCTACTTCTCTTTTATTTTTCACAGACTTCAGTTTGTACAATGTTAGTTCGGGAAGCGCAGCACTGCCGGTGTTAATTACAAAAGTTGCCGACTCAGCCTGACCAATCTGAATGGCAGACTTTGCTCCATCAACCTGCAGCATAGCACTGCCACCAAACATGCCTTGTTTGGTTCGCATACCGGCAACGGATTTTTCAAGTGGCTTTACAGAGTGGTTGCCTTTGTTATACAAATACACATGGTTCATCAACTCGGGTGACGGAGTACTGGATTTGGCCGAACTGCTTAATTTGCCTGGTTCTGTTGCCGTTGTTGTATTTGCGGCAGGGTTGCCTGATACAGCCCCACTTTTATTTATCATAGCTTTTATAACAGCATCTGAAACCCCTTTTGATTTTAATTCAATAAGTGCTTCCGTGGAAAGATCAAAAACGCATTTTGATTGTGCTATTTTTGCCATAATTATTTCATCACCCAATCCCGCTTTGTGCAGGTCTGTAACGCTTTTATTAGTAAGGGCATCGTTTTTGGACGAAGTAGTGGGTTTCACAGCAGCCTTGGTTGGGGCTTTGGTTTGGCTTTGTGCTACTGAAGTTGAAAGGGTAATTAGTAAGGTGAAATAAATAATTGTTCACATCATAATTATTTTTTTCCGGATTTGGAACATTGCATTCAGATATCCTGTTTGTAAAATACTTTTATATCGATTAAAGGAATTATTTAATCCGGCTTAGAACATAATTAAATTTCTCCTCAGACCCTGCATCAGAATAGAAATCGAGGATCTCCAAAGCGGAGTCTGTATTTTTAATGATGGTTGTATTGTTTTCGTCTTCTTGTGCCTGGGTTAATTCATCTTCCCACCAGTAAACTATTTTATCAGTGTTTTTATAATGCCATCTCCAATTGGCAACTTCAGCCGCCAACAGTTCCCCTTTGTTGCTTATCTGAACTAAGTAGGTACCAAATATTGAAAACTGTATGGTGATTTTGTCAAATGACCTTGTCTCATAGTCATCTGTTACTTCATTATAATAATCATACCCGCCTTCATACAATTCTTTTCCGTCCTTCTCTTTAGATAGCAACCAGCTAAAACATAGTTTTCGGGTGCGGTCGTCTGCAGCTACAGGTGCTGCTTTATTAGCGGCTATTTCGATTGTTTTTTCGGGACTATTGTAAGAAATCATGAAGCTGATGGCATTGTTGGAAAATTTAATATTCTTAATACTGCCAAAATTCTTCAGTGAGATGGTTGTACCATCTTTAACCTCAAATTTGCCGGAAAAATAATTTCCTTCAGTATCATAAATAACATAAGTAGAATCGCTCGTAAACTCAAGGAAACCTTGTGAAGATTGTTTTTTTTGTACGTTGGTTTCAATAAACCTTGATTTAATTAAAATCCTTTGTGTCCTCCTGCCGGCTATTGCAGCCTTTCTTTTTAAAACAGCCGGGGCATTAAAATCCCAACGCCCCTGAATATCGTTAAAAAGTTTGTCTAAAACCGACTTCTTATCATCCGGGTCGGGAGTTGTTTCTTTTTTTGAGCAGGATAATAAAGCCAGAGTGCAAAATATGCCGATGCTTAAAAACCTTTTCATAATGTAGTGGTTTTAAAAAATCAATGACTGAAAAAAAATCTATTCTTATTACATTTTACAAATTAACCTTCAACTGAAAGCTGTTAAACGGCACTTTCATCATACCATTATTTTCATTTCCGTTTTGTTCAACAGAGTAGGGGATATTGGCTCTTCCGGGTGAATAATCAAACGCCAATCCAAATCTCCCGTGACGGATGGTAATGCCTGCATTGGGTTTAATACAGGGCAACAAAATATCAGAAAACTTTGTATCGTCTTGGCTATTATCCACAGTAGCAAAAAAATAATTATCATCGGTATATCCCATCAAATAACTATACAGCCCGGCAGACAACTGTGCTCGTAGCTCTATCACTAACTTTCCTATGGGATTAATAGCAACCACAGGCCCTAACTTCGTGGCAACGGAGGCTACCATTGGAGCAGTTTCTTTATCATCACCCCTGCCACTTGGTATCAAGCCCTCAATAACGGCCTCAGGATGTCCGGTTGTGGTGGAATAGTCTTTCCATTTTCTCTTTGCATCGTTATACGACAGAGAGATAATCGTCCAGTCGAGTCCCACGTTTATTTTCCTGGCTGGCGTTTTCTTGAGGAAATAAAAAATATGTCCTGCTTCAATGACAAAGCCAACTTCCGTTCCGAGATTGCCGTTCATGATATTTTCCTTCGGTAAAACTGAAGTATTAAGATTATTGCCCACCATATTAATGCCCAGCCGCAGATACCTTTTTCTGAATTGGTTTTTCGATGGCTTTGAAATTGTGCTGTCGGTTTGGGCAAAAGATAAAGTAGCAAAAGACAGGCAAAAGATGTTTAGGCAAAAGAAAAGTTTCATCATAATAATTGATCTCGGATTACATCCATTTTGATTATGCGGCTTTCATTTTGGACTGATAGATAAATAACGAGCAATCGCCAATAAACCTCCAATGCCAAATACGGTTAAGGCATATTGGAGGATATTGCACTGATGATAGCATAATAGCCATTATCAGCATGTTATCATCACCCTGCAAAAAAAATATTGTAATTGCCGATATTATGGAGATAGGGACAGGGAAAGCGGGAGAACACTAATTTCCTTATGAAAATGGACAGTAATCCAACCGAAATAACATAAGGATATATCTGTATATTTTCGTGCTATTTAAGCCGTAGCTACCCGATAAATGGTACTATTTGTGATTATGCTACCTGCTAAATAACTTCAAATTATTGAACCAGCGTAAAACCTGCCCAGAAGTAGGGTGCGTATTTTTTACGCATGAGCTGTTGTGCAGTAAGAAATGCACCCCGGATGGTTTTGCCACCCAGCCAGTGTGCGTAAAACGTTTCCATAAATTCGGCAGTTTCTTTATCAGGCACCTGCCAGAGGCTGGCCATTACGTATTTTACGCCGGCCAGCTTGAATGCTCTTTGCAGGCCAAACACACCTTCGCTGCCTTCTATTTTTCCCAGCCCGGTTTCGCAGGCCGACAAAACGGCCAGTTTTGTATGGGGCAGTTGAACAGCACTTATTTCCATTCCTGTTAATATGCCATCATCTTCATCCGGTAAGGCCTTTCCTTTCCAGCCTTTATTGCCACCTGCCATTACCAGCCCGCAACGTAGCAATGGATTATCGGATGCCTTGAAGGGTACACCGGCGTTATTGCTTTGTGCAGTATCCGAAAATGTGAAGCCGTGCGTTGCAAAATGAATGACCTCCGGCGAATTATCTCCAGTCAGGTTTCTGAAAACAGCTTCCGTTGCGTGAACACCGGTAAATACGACAAGCTCTTTGTGTGCTGTCTCGGCTTCTGCCTTTATCGCATTAATCTCCGTTAAGGTATTGGGCAAAAAGCGAAAAGAATCAACATCGGCACCGCGGGAGTTGGGGTACACAAAGTGATTAGTTGCGGTTAATGCAGAGCCACCGTTATCACTAAATGCGCTGTTGTAATTGATGCCGCCAAACATGGCTATCGAAACCGGCGCCGGTGGCCGGCTCTCCTGCAGAGCTACCTGCCTGGTAGAGGCAAGTTGAACAAGATTGTATTGATCGCTAAGCAGCATATTTCTTGTGTAGGGAATAGCTGCAAAAGCTACCCGATGGAGCATACCCGCAGGTGAAAAATATATCGTTTTAGTGTTGGCGAGATAAGGCTCCAAAGGATGCCATATCAATTGATACAGGATATTGGATGCACGCTGTATGTTTCCGGTACTCCTTTGCCCTCTGCTATTTCCAACAGCAGCCTTGTAGGGAAACTTTTTCAAGGCGTTGCTCATAAGGTTTTCTCTGCACAACACCACAAATTGAGGAATAGTATCTTGTGTGCGAAGCAGTAAGGCGGCATAATAAACAGCACCATCTTTGTCGTTGCCGTATGTACCTTGTTTTCCGTTAAATTTTACGAACTCAATAGCTGTTTCACCAGGCTGCAAATGCTTTTGAACATCCTGCCACGTAAAGGCAAGTTGCTCCTTCATGTTCCGGTAATCGGCTGACCTGCGTAGGAGTTCCTTCTCCTGTTGACTTAAGCGGGTAGCTACAGAATCTGTATTGGAACTTCTTTTGGATACGGGTGTTAATAAAAGGTTTTTATACGAATACTTTTGTTGAAGAAAATTTTTCCAAAGCACGGTAAATACACTATCCTTTGACTGTGCCATATTTTGATAAAGTGCCCTGGTATTCTGCAAACCGATGCCACCCATCAACAACCTGCTGTTATAGGCTGCACCTGTAATAGCCGTGCTTTTGTGTTGTAATAACAACCGGTAAGGGGCATCGGCAACCTCTTTAATACCTTTTAGATAAGTTAGCAATTCTGTTTCAGATAAAAAATCCAATTTT
The DNA here is from genome assembly GCA_020854215.1 of Chitinophagaceae bacterium. Taxonomy (GTDB): domain Bacteria; phylum Bacteroidota; class Bacteroidia; order Chitinophagales; family Chitinophagaceae; genus Agriterribacter. The sequence goes on from JADZFY010000147.1 coordinate 19,927, forward strand.
TCCAGCAGCAGTTTATGCTCAGTGTTCATTGCCTCCTTTAAATACACAGTTGCTTTGTCTGGTTCATCGGTGCTTAACAAATCTCCCATATCGTAAAGCAGGCTAAGCCGGGAAGCGTGCATGGTTAAACCCAGCTTATCATAAACCGCCAACGTTTTCTCAAAAAAAAGTGTTGCCAGTTCTTTCCTGCCGGACGCAGCGTATAATCTTGCCAGATTATTTCCGCACATGGGATACAGTGGGGATGCTTCACCTCCATTTTCATTAACAATTTCCAACGCTTCTTTCAAATAGTTCTCCGCTATTTCATATTTTCTCATTTCTGTATTTACAATCCCTATGCGTCGTAACAAATAAATATTAGCAGGGGATTTGTTGCCCAAGGCCTGTTGTGTAATTTCTAATGCCTTCCGGTACACCGAATCGGCTTTCTCCAGGTTTTGTTTGCGCTGATACACATCGCCCATTCCTACGATTGCATGAATATATTTGTAATGACCTGATCCATATTTTGCTTTATATATCTCATATATCTTTATAATCATTGCTTCCTGCCTGTCATAAAACCCCATTTTGTAGTAGAGCCTGGCCAGTTTTTCAAGTGCTGAGGTGTAACCAACGGAATCAACAGGTTTTCTGAGTGCAGTTTCGCATGCAATATCACACAACTCCTCAGCCCTGTTTAAGTTGCCTGTTGTTATATGAAAAGCTGCATACTCTACTAAACAATGGACATATTCCCTTTTTTTGTTTTTTATTCTGTTGCTCAAAATAACGGTTGCGTTTTGGAATCTTTGTTCAGCTTCCTGGTATTGCCCTAAGTCGCAATTCATAATTGCTGTTCTTAAAAGGAGAGCTCCATACTGAGTACTGGATGCCCCATACCTTATTTTGGCGCCCTCGCAGGCTTTTTCATAGTACGCCAGCGCGCTATCCGGCTTTACCATGCTGTAATAAAAATTTGCAATCGAGCGCGCAGCAGCTATATAGGCGGAGTCGGCAATGCTGCTATTTTTAAGGGCTTCAAAGTTTTCTTTTGCGAAAATAAAAGCCCTGGCCGTCTGGCCTTTCAGCGTGTAATATCTTATAGAATCTGAATAGTTCAGTTGCTGGGCAGCTGCAGGCCTATATACGCAAACAAGTACTAATGTAAATGCACAAAAAAATTTCATCGCTAAGATTTGCGTCTGATGCAAAACAAACCATGTTTGTATGTTATCTAAACGTTGCCTACGAGCAACATTTACATAGGATATTTCGGTATACGCGTGATGCTCCAATCATTTGCCTATAGCGTCAACAATTCTCTTTGCGTTTTTAACCCATATCGGATTTTCATTTTCTGAAATAATCTTATTGCATAATTCTGTTGCTCTTGTGCTGTCATTTTCTTTCAAATACGCTAGCGCCAAATACCATTGAGTTTTGGTGAGCATTGCTTTTTCGGGATTATTTTTCAATACCCAATTTAAGCTTATTAAAGCATCTTTAGCATTATTGGTTTGCAAAAAAGCGATTCCTTTATAATAGTGTGCCAGTCGTAAAATGGTTTCTTCACTGCCTGCATTCATTTCACCACGTGTTTGTGGCAGTTGAGATAAATCTAATTGTTGCAGCGTGGTGTATTTTCCGGATTCATAATCCAAAAATGCTTCCGCTAAAAACAGAGGATAGTCTTCGGGCAGCGCATCTTTTTTGAAATATTGTTTAAACAGCAATGTAAGATCAATGGGCTTGCTGCTATCTTTAGCGGGTACATTTACCGCTATCGGAATTGGGTTGCGTTTTTTATCTGTTGTGTCAATGCCGTTTGCCTTTGTTATATCCGGGCCTGTTGCCGGCTTTTTCCATAATACGGTAATGAGTATGCACGCTGTTATAACGGCTGCGCCAATCGCCATCCAGTTGCGCATACTTGTAATTTTACCCGTTGTGGTGGCGGTAGCTGCGTTCTTTTTTGAAGGAATGGTATCGGCCGGGTTGGTTATATGTTGTTGAGCAAAATTATTTCTTACCGATTGTTCAAAATCGAGCTGGGCACGCATTTCAGGATTGGCGGCCAGTTCTTCTTCAAAAGCATCCATTTCCTCCGGTTCCATCTCTGCATCCAGGAATAGGATAATCTTTTTATATTGTTCGTTTGTAAGAGACATAACTGGACTTTAAAAATTTTAATGTTTCAAATTTCTGCTTTCATTGTGCCGAACGTTTCAGGTGTCACCTCCTTTGTTCATTTCCTCCACCAGTTCCCGGAGCCTTTGCATACATCTGTAAATGCGGTTGGTGGCTGAAGTTACTTTAATAGCCAAAAGTCGGGCAATCTCATCAATAGACTTTTCTTCTATATGCCGCCATTGGATGATCTGCCTGTCTGCATCGGGCATTTCTGCCAAAGCCCGCATAATACTTTGATAACTTCTTTCTTTAAATTCATATACTGTATCAATAGTACTGTTTGAATTATCTGAAAAATGCCGTATCAGCTTTTTATTTTTTTCAGCCAGCCGTTCTTCATCTTTCAAATATCCAAGGAGCTTGTATCTGCAATATTGAAACAAGACCGTTTTTACGCTTGCATTGCCCTGGTAGAGTTCCCCCCGGCTTGCGGATTCTCTTAACGCAAGTACAGCATCGGTAAACGCGCTATTCGCTGCAAATTCAATTATTTCAGAGGGATAATGTTGGTAAGTAATTTTCGCCCATTTTATAAATGTGAATTGATAGCAGGTGTAAAAGCAGGAAACGATTTGCTCAGACAGAAAAGTTTTGTTGTTTTGAAAAGCACTGGAAATAGTTTCTATATTAAGCAACTGGTCACAAGCTGTATTCTTCATGAATTAGTTAATCTATTATAGTGGAATCGGCAACCGTTATACATTCAAATATAAAACCTCGTTTTTTAATCACCAATAAAGTAGTGATATACTATAATAAAATGCATGTAGAATTCCAAATAACACTACACTGCTTTCGGGTACATGTAATCACGGTGTATTTCTGTAATTTTTCGGTACACAATATTTCCGAGTTCAAGCATCCCGTCAAAAGCGAACCAACTGAACTCCCATCTTTACACCTGGATATAATGATACCGCTTACGTTCGCCGAAGAACGTAGAAAAAATAATGTGAATATGCTCAAATGGTTATTCCGGCGCTTAATAAACAGGGATCCGAAAATATACAGCAACGGAAAATGGAAACAGGAAAGCCAGACAATAGCTGCTCACATGCACGACAGAAATTGCGAATGAATGTATGCGGCCACTTGCGTCATGCTTTTTGTTTTTTCGTGAACGGCAAGCTGGCGGTCGGCGCCGGTACCCATTTCCATTATTTTCTGAACAATAGCCAGGCGGTGTCGCGACCCCAACTGATCCACTACATCATCCACAAAATCGAGCAGTTCGTATATGAGAACACGGGTATTCACTTCTTCTTCCTTGCCAAAGTCTATCAGGTGCCCATCTAAACCGTAACGGCTGGCACGCCACTTGTTTTCGTTTACGAGTGCACGTGAGTACTGGATAAAGTTCATATTTTCCATCCTCAGCTTGTACAACTTGGCGCAAATGGCCTGGAACAGGGCAGCAATAGCAATAGTTTCATCTGCTGTTAACGGCACGTCACAAATGCGAAACTCCACCGTGTTAAAGAAAGGATGAACCCGCAGATCCCACCAGATTTTTTTAGCATTATCAATACAATTGGTTTTGATGAGCAGGTTTACATAGTTGTCGTAAGCTTCAATACTTTCAAAATAGTCGGGAATGCCGGTACGGGGAAACTTGTCGAATACTTTGGTGCGGTATGATTTGAATCCCGTGTATCTTCCTTCCCAAAACGGAGAGTTGGTGCTGAGGGCAAATACGTGCGGTAAAAAATACCGGGCAGAGTTGGCAATATGAATTGCCATCCTGCGGTTTTCCATCCCTACGTGAACATGCAGTCCAAAGATCAAATTACTCCTGGCAGCGTCCTGCATCTCATTAACAATCTGATGATACCGGATGTTATCGGTAATGAGTTGTCGCTCCCATAGGCTGAAAGGGTGTGTGCCCGAAGCGCCCATTCCAAATCCGAGTTCGCCGGCTATGTCAGCAATTGTTTTGCGCAATAAGGATACATCTTCATGCGCTGCATCAATATCTTCGCAAATATCCGTGCCCACTTCTACCACAGCCTGATGCATTTCCGCCTTCACTTTATCTTTAATCATCTTCTGACCTTCGGACACGATTTTTTGTTCATGGCTTTTTAACTCGTAGGTGTCCGGGTCAATAACCATGTACTCTTCTTCTACACCCAGCGTAAATTGTTTGTAATTCGGATTAGCCATATATCATGTTTCATTTGAAGCGTTGCGGGAAAATTTAAGCGGGAACGACACTCTTTTAATTCGACAGCGATACGTTCAACATATTGTAACCCCGTAGCAAATATTATGTCAACGGCTGATGGTTTATGCTGCGTTTGAGGTATTCGCCCCAGGTGAGATTGTCTGTCCCCTCATTGCTGGCGGCGGCCCGTTCAATAGCATAAGAAGCTGCCGTTTCCACCACCCACTCAAAGTTTTCTTCACCCACACTGGCAACATCTGCATCAGGAGCCGGATTGCAAAAGTCAATGGCATAAGGCACACCGTCGCGAAGGGCCAATTCCACCGTGTTAAAATCATAGCCAAGATATTTGTTGATGCGTAACACAATTTCTTCCATCAACCTGTATCTTTCGGGGGAAGGCTTAAAGTCGCTCACGTACCTGAGATGATGCGGGTTACGCGGTTCGTACGGCATTATGCGAACATGCTTTCCACCAATACAATAGCAGCGATAATACTCGTCAAAAACAATTTCTTCCTGCAGCAACATTACCAACTCCCCGGTTTCACCGTGTTTGTCAAAAAAGTCCTCCATATTTTCCAGCCGATACACGTTTTTCCATCCGCCACCTGCAAATGGTTTCATATAGGCCGGAAATCCAACATAGTTAAAAATTCCTTCCCAGTCTAAAGGAAACATGAGATTGGCGAATGATTCACTGGATGTATCGGCGGGTAATTCTCTTGACGGTAATATTACAGTTTTGGGTACCGGCACACCAATTTTGGTTGCCAGTGCATTGTTGAAGAATTTTTCGTCGGCACTCCACCAAAACGGGTTGTTGATTACTGCGGTGCCGCTAATGGCCGCATTTTTCAAAAAGGCACGATAAAACGGCACGTCCTGGGAAATGCGGTCAATAATCACCGAATAACCGCTGGGATCACCCTGAATTACTTTACTAATTGACACCGATTCGGCAATGATGCCATCTGGTTTTTTGCTATTAATCCTTTCTACGAATGCGTTAGGGAAGGATCTTTCTTTACCGTGGAGAATTCCGATTTTTTTCATACCGTTCGTTTTTTCCGTGCCCTTAGCCCGGGTATTTGCAATAGGTTCTATGCAGTCGTAAGTTAAATAAAACTATTTGATCAGATCAAATTATCTTAAAATCTTTCCTTTATATTTGGCGCTGATGCAAATGGTAAAACAGAAAATAATAACGGTACAAAATCATACAGTTAAATCAAAGTTCCTGCGCCGCGAAGTGAGTGTGGATTTTTACGTTCCGGAAATTGTAGCCGGGGGGGAGAAACCTGTTCTTTTATTGATCAATGACGGACAGGATATGGAGAAATTGGGTCTGGCGGAAATGCTTACAGGATTGTTGGAGCGCCGGGAGATAAGGCCCTTGCTTTGTGTTGGCATCCATTGCGGAGACGACAGGAGAAATGAGTATGGAACTGCTGCAACGAAAGATTATAAAGGAAGAGGTGCTAAGGCAGGATTGTATACCCGATTTATTTTGGAAGAGTTGTTTCCGTTTATAAAAATAAAAAGCGGCGTTTCCGTTTTCAGGGAAAACGCATTCGCGGGGTTTTCGCTGGGCGGGCTTTCGGCACTGGATATTGTGTGGAATCATCCGGAGTTATTTGTTAGAACAGGTGTTTTCAGCGGATCGCTCTGGTGGAGAAAGAAGGGGCTTGATGAAGGATATGTGGAAGAAACCGACCGTATAATGCATGCGCAGATCAGGAACGGCCGTTATTACCCGGGGTTAAAGTTTTTTTTCGAAACCGGTACGATGGACGAAACAGAAGACCGTAATCAGAATGGTATTATTGACTCTATTGATGATACACTGGGACTGATATCCGAGCTGGAAAAAAAGGGGTATAATCGTTCTACTGATATCCGGTATCTTGAATTACCGGACGGCAAACATGATGTAGCTACCTGGGCGAGAGCCATGCCTGATTTTTTGAAATGGGGATGGGGTGTTTGATAAAATGAGATCGTCAACCTCAAATCCCAAATTTTGAATCTTCTGTCACGTATCTTTTTGTATCAGCGCCTCAAAATTATCTATGCCAACCATCTTCTGTGTGATAAATCCTTCGGCATAGGGTACACCAATCATTTTTCCCAGCATCGCGTGCCGGCCAATAATGGAGTTTAGAAAACCGGGTGTGGAGATGTAGGTTTGAGGTTCGTCTTTTTGATACTCATCGGAGTGAAATTGCGAAGTATAGGCTTTAATAGCTTCAAGCTTTTGTTCAAAAACAGAACTGATATCATACACAAAGTTGGGTTCAATGTATCTGTCCTGAATATAATGAAAAATATATTTTGGTCGCCAGTGGGGTTGCGGCTTGCCGCTATTGTCAAGGGTTTCAATTTTTCTTAGTCCGCTCAAAAAGCAGGCGTCTTTAATCAGGTGTCCTGCCCGTCCGTGATCCGGATGCCGGTCGTCCAGTGCATTTGCAAGAACGATTTCGGGACGGTATTTGCGTATTGCAGCAATAAGCCGCCGTTGATGGGCTTCATCATTTTCAAAAAAGCCGTCGGCCATTCCCAGGTTCTCACGAGCGTCTAACTGCATAATAGTGGCAGCCGCCGCAGCTTCCCGGGCCCTGAGTTCGGCACTGCCCCGTGTACCCAATTCCCCCTTCGTTAAATCCACCACACCTGTTTTTTTGTTCCGGAGCTTTTCCATCAGCAAAGTGCCACCGCAACCCAGTTCTGCATCATCGGGATGCACGGCAACGGCAAGGATATCTAATTTCATGAGCTGTAAAATTTAATCAATGGTGCATAGTTCCGTCAACGCAGAGGGAAAAATCGCATCCGTTTCCAGGCTTCTCCTTCTCACTTCTCCGTTTCCATATAGCTTTCCACCGGTTCGCAGGTACAAATCAGGTTGCGGTCGCCATAGGTATTATTAACCCTGGAAACGCTGGGCCAGAATTTATTTTGGGTAATATAAGCGAGCGGGAATGCCGCTTCCTGCCTGCTATAGCCATGGTTCCATTCGTCGGCGCAAACGGTATGCATCGTGTGCGGTGCATTTTTCAGCGGGTTATCGGTAGCACTCCATTTTCCCGACTCAATAGCCATAATTTCCTGGTGGATACTGATGAGCGCTTCGCAAAACCGGTCGAGTTCTGCTTTGTCTTCACTCTCCGTAGGTTCAATCATGATGGTTCCGGGTACGGGAAAGCTTAATGTAGGGGCATGAAAACCATAATCCATCAGGCGTTTGGCTACATCTTCCGCTTCCACTCCGGAACTGGTTTTGAACGGGCGAAGATCAACGATAAACTCATGTCCGCAGGTACCATTAGCACCGAGATAAAGAATAGAAAAATATTCCTGAAGCCTTACCCGCATATAGTTGGCGTTGAGTATCGCGTATTCTGTTGCCGTTTTTACGCCCTCCTGGCCCAGCAACCGGATATAAGCATAACTAATCAGGAGTATTGATGCAGATCCGAACGCCGCAGCACTTACCGCACCGTGTGGTTCGGCTACCGGCGAATAGGTTTCTCTGATTGTACCATTGTGCTGGCTTACGTGTCCGGGTAAATAGGGTGCAAGATGCGCCTTAGCACAAATCGGTCCCATTCCGGGCCCGCCGCCGCCATGCGGGATGGCAAAAGTTTTGTGTAAGTTGAGATGGCATACGTCTGCCCCAATATGGCCGGGCGAGGTTAATCCGCTTTGGGCGTTCATATTGGCACCATCCATATACACCTGACCGCCGTTTTCATGAATAATTTTGCAGATTTCCTTTATGCTTTCTTCAAATACACCGTAGGTGGATGGGTAGGTGACCATCAATGCGGCAAGCACGTCTTTGTATTGAACGGACTTTTCTCTTAAATCTGCCACATCTATATGCCCCTCTTCATCACTCTTTACCACCACAACCTTCAGTCCGGCTAACACAGCCGATGCCGGATTGGTACCGTGTGCCGAAACGGGAATGAGCACCACGTTTCGTTTTTCGTCTCCATTGGTTTCGTGAAATCGTTTTATGGTAAGCAAGCCTGCAAACTCACCCTGGGCGCCACTGTTAGGCTGTAAACTGCAGGCATCGAATCCTGTTATTTCACACAAATAGTCGCTTAATGCGTTCACAATTTGGGTATAGCCCTTAGCCTGATTGGCGGGTACAAAAGGATGAATTTGTGAAAATTCCGGCCAACTCACAGGGATCATTTCGGTAGCTGCATTCAGTTTCATGGTGCAGCTTCCTAATGAAATCATAGAGGTAACGAGTGAGAGGTCCTTATTTTCCAGCAATCTGATGTACCGCATCATTTGGCTTTCACTATGATGGGTATTAAACACCGGATGGGTGAGATAACTGCTGTTTCGTGTCGCATAGTCGGGAATATTGTCCGCAATGTCATCTTCGCTAACGGTGAGCGATACACCGCTGTTGCCATTGGCATCTGCAAAAATATAGAGAATGTCAAGTATGTCTTCCTGCGTAGTTGTTTCATCTACGGAGATGCCTACATGCTTTTCATCAAAATACCTGAAGTTCACTTCATGTGCTTCTGCAATAGATTTTATTTTTGATGCGCTGTTAACGCTGATTTTTAAAGTATCAAAATAACAGGTATTGCTGTTCACATAACCTAAATCGTGCAGTCCGTCTGACAGGTTTTTGGCCAAAATGGTTGTCCGGGTCGCAATAGCTTTTAATCCATTTGGACCATGGTATACCGCATACATCGCGGCCATGTTGGCCAACAGTGCCTGAGCCGTACAGATATTAGAGGTGGCCTTTTCTCTTTTAATGTGTTGCTCTCTGGTTTGTAAAGCCATGCGCAGCGCGCGGTTGCCTTGCGCATCAATACTCACGCCAATGATGCGTCCGGGCATATTTCTTTTAAACTCGTCTTTTGCGGCAAAAAAACCCGCATGCGGGCCGCCATAACCCATAGGTACACCAAAACGTTGAGCAGAACCCACCGCCACATCAGCGCCCAGTTCGCCAGGAGCAGTAAGCAACGTGAGTGCAAGAAGATCGGTAGCCATTACCACATACCCGTCAATCCCGTGTACTTCATCTATAAAATTCCGATAATCATTTATAGAGCCGTTATTATCAGGGTACTGCACTATGGCACCAAAATAACTTTCATCAAGGGTTGCCGTAGCATAGGCACCAAAAACCAATTCTATTCCAATAGGCCTGGCGCGGGTAATGAGTACATCAATCGTTTGGGGAAACAGGGCCGTATCTACAAAGAACCGTGGCTTGGCAGCGGTACCCGATTTGTTAACCTGGTGAAACAACATAGACATCGCCTCGGCAGCAGCGGTACCTTCGTCCAACAGCGATGCGTTAGTACAGGGTAGTGCAGTCAGATCGGCTATCACTGTTTGAAAATTGAGCAGACTTTCTAACCTTCCCTGTGAGATTTCCGCCTGGTAAGGGGTATACTGCGTGTACCAGCCCGGATTTTCAAAAATATTCCGGAGTATTACAGACGGGGTGATGGTGCCGTAATATCCCTGCCCAATATAGGTCTTGAATAATTTATTCAATTGAGCAGTTTTCTTCAAATCCTGCAAATATTCATATTCGTTTTGAGGGGCCGGAAGTGCCGGTGGCGCTGAAATGCGAATTGACGAAGGAACGGTCTTTTCAATTAATTCGTTTAGCGATGAAACGCCAATGGTGTCCAGCATTATTTTGCTTTCGTCTTTATCCGGACCAATATGCCTGCTCCGAAACTCATGTGCTTGTAAATCAAATACATTCATATATGCAGTATTGAATTTTTTCAAAAGAAGTGCAAATTTACAATGAAAGCATCAGATACCACACAGAGAGTGCAAAGCATGCAAACGATTGTGGATAAACGATGCGGATAAGGAAGAGATCGGCACCGTTGGTGAAGTGAAGAAGGATGCTATCCTGCAACCCCGGTGTCAGATTTTTCACCGTTTTCCTCACGGTATAGCATCTCAGAGCTGGTAAGCCTGCTGCCATCATGGCTCCAACCCGGAGGGCCAAAAAGGTATTTCAATTTCTGTTTCAACGTGAGATCGCGACGTTGTAAATCCTTCCATATTGCTTTCCATTCGTGAAACAGGATATTTGCCGGTGTTTCCGGCGTAAGCGGATGGGTGAGTCCATATTTGATTGGCTGATAGTGTTTACTATCCATCTCTTCCTGAAAAGTGCCAAACCATTTATCCCATATAATAAGAAACATTCCCATATTCTTATCCAGGTATTTTGCATTCGACGCATGGTGTACCCGGTGGTGCGAAGGAGTAACCAGCACATATTCGAGCCATCCGAGTTTGTTTACTAATTCTGTATGAACCAAAATACCCCAAATTTGTGTGGCGGAATAAATGAACAAAATATCCAACGGCCTGAAGCCTATAGCCGCAAGCGGAATAAAGTAAATAAAGCGATACAGGGGTTGAAAAACCGAGGACCGAAAACCAACGGTGAAATTCATGTGCTCCGAAGAATGATGAGTAACGTGCACTGCCCAGAAAAACCTGATTTTATGGTCGAAGCGATGAAGCCAATAAAACATAAAATCTTCCAGCATAACTAATAATACCCAGTACAACACCCCATTGCCAATACTCATAAGTTGATGATCATAAAAATAATCGAGGACAACAAGATATACCGTACGAAACAACAGATCAACACCGCTGTTCAACAGCATGAGGTAA
>JADZFY010000148.1 GCA_020854215.1 Chitinophagaceae bacterium
CCTTAACCGGACTCGCTTTACCCATGAGAAAATTTAAACCCGTTCGTTTTGGCATTATTACCGATACGCATTATGCAGAAAGAAGTCCTGCAAATAACAGGTACTATGCAGAGTCGCTCATGAAAGTGCGCGAATGTGTGGATCTGATGAACGAACAAAAAGTTGACTTCCTCATTGAACTCGGGGATCTGAAGGATGAAGGTAATCCGCCGGTTGAAGCCGATACGCTGCGTTTTCTTTCCAGTATTGAACGAGAACTCCAACGCTTTCGGGGTCCACTATATCACGTGCTGGGCAATCATGACCATGACAGCATTTCGAAACAGCAATTTTTGAACGGCATATCAAATTTTAACTTCCCGAAAGCATTAAACTATTACTCTTTCAACCAGGGCTCATTCCATTTTGTGGTACTCGACGCCAACTATACGGCCGATGGCAGGGAATACGATCACGGTAATTTCGACTGGAAAGATGCGCATATTCCGGCGGAGCAACTGAACTGGCTGCAAAAAGACCTCAACAGAAACAATAAGCCCACTATTGTTTTTGTTCACCAGCAACTCGATACCCCTGCTTTTAACCCGGACCATCACATCTATTGTCCAAACAATGCGGCGGATGCCAGAAAAATTTTAGAACACTCGGGCCGTGTTATTGGAGTGTTCCAGGGACATTTTCACGAAGGCCGCCTGAACACCATCAATCATATTTACTATTATACACTAAAAGCGGTTATTGAAGGAAGCGGAATGGAGAATAACAATTATGCTATTGTTGAGATTGGTAAAGATTTAACCACGCACATCAAAGGCTTCCGAAAAACTAATTCAACAGTACTGAAGAAAGAAAAAGACTAAATTCAACTTTACCCCTACTTGTTGAATATACAGGAAAGGCAAATCACCTGCCGTATGGCAGGCTCCCGATTTCCAGGCAGTAGAAACCAAAACTACCAGAGCGCAAATCCGTCGCGGCCGCGTAAACTTAATTTGTGGTTTATATGGAAACTTTTGTTATATTGGTAGGCTAAGTGTTATACGTTTCGGCACAAATCAATCATCCTTTGATTGGTAAGCAAAAAGAATCTAAACGATCTTATCAACCTTTCAAAATGAAACGCAGAACAATCATTAAGGGATTAGGTCTGCTCCCAATAGGAGGAACATTGCTGTCCGGCGAATCCTTGTACTCCGCGCCAGCGGGAAGCGCTAAAAGAAACCTGTTAAAGGAACTGGGTATTCGAACGTTTATTAATGCGGCGGGAACCTATACTACCATGACCGCCTCCCTCATGCACGAAGAGGTGGTGGAAGCTATTGCACAAAGTGCAAAGGAGTTTTGTATGCTCAATGAAGTACAAGACAGAGTAGGAGAAAGGATTGCCAAAATGGTTCACGCCGAAGCCGCAATGGTAACCGCGGGCGCGTTTTCTGCCCTCACTTTAGGTATGGCCGGTATTCTTACCGGAACCGACAAAGAAAAAATAAAACAGATACCCCACCGGTTGGAATCTTCCGGCATAAAGTCTGAAGTACTGCTTCAAAAAGCACACTATGACGGTTACGAACAGGCGCTGCACAATACCGGCGTTACGTTGATACCGGTGGAAACCGCAGCAGATGTGGATCGCGCGGTAAATGAAAAAACGGCCGCTATGCACTTCCTCAATTGTAACGCACCGGAGGGAAAGATCATGCACGGGGAATGGCTGCAACTGGCTAAAAAACACAACCTTCCTGCAACGATAGACATTGCTGCCGATGTGCCACCGGTTTCTAATCTCTGGAAATACAATGACATGGGATTTAGTTTTGTTGCCCTCTCCGGCGGCAAAGCCATTCGGGGGCCGCAAAGCGCCGGTTTACTCATGGGTAAAAAAGATATCATTTCCGCCGCCCGGCTAAACAATTCTCCCAACGGAGTAACCATTGGCAGAGGCATGAAAGTAAACAAGGAAGAGATGCTGGGCATGTATGCTGCATTGGATAGATATATCCACCAGGACCACGACAAGGAATGGAAAGCATGGGAAAAGAGAATAGAGATCATCCACAATGCCATCAAAAACATTGATGGCATTTCCGCCACCGTTTTTGTGCCGCCTATTGCCAACCATACGCCTACGTTACGGGTGGTGTGGGATAATAAAAAAATACCAGTCAGCAGAGACGAATTTATGGAAAGGCTACGTAAGGGTACACCCTCAATCGAAGTTATCGGCAACAAAGAAGGTGGATTTAACACGACGGTATTTATGCTTAACCCCGGTGAAGAGAAAGTTGTTGCTAAGCGACTGAGAGAAGAATTTTTAAAATCAAAAACATTATAGTTGTCCATGAAGTTGCGCCAGGTAGCAACAACCATACGCATTAGTCCATTTCATTTTCATCAACACAAAAAAAAACAACAATGAAAACAGAAAGAAGATCAGCACTCAAGAAATTATTCACTTCCGCCGCGGCATTCTTAGGATTGGGTATGGTAGCTAAAGCGGCCGGTAATACCGAACCCTCTGATGAAAAAGTGGTTAACAATGTAACCAACTTCCAGGAAGTTCCCTTGTTTTCGGGCTCTACCCGTCACGGAAATATTGTGTATATCGCGGGTAAAGGAGCGCATACCGCGCCATTTGAAATTAGGGCACATACAGAAATTGTACTGCAGGAACTGGAAAAGGAATTGATCAAAGCCGGGTCATCTATGGAAAAGGTTTTAAAAGTAAGTGTATTCCTGAACGACATCGCCGACTATAAAGCGATGAATGAAGTGTATAAGGGACGCTTTGGAAAGAAGCCGCCCGTTCGCACAACAGTAGCCGTTGCTAAAGGTGGCGTTCCCGGAGATTCCTTAGTGGAGATGGATTGTATTGCCTATATCTGATGCCTGATTAAAACAACTCTCACTTCTTTAATTTATCATTATTATGAAACGTAGAGAGGTAATAAAAAATATCGGTCTGCTTTCTGTTTCAGGCGGCGTAGCAGGAACCCTTGTTCCTGCTGCTTCTTTTGCGGGTACTCGTCCGTCCCATAGAGACCTCTTTAAAGAATTAGGTGTAACTCCGGTTATTAATGCCAGTGTAACCATGACTTTTCTTTCGGGATCGCTTATGCTTCCCGAAGTGATGGAAGCGATCAATTCTACCGCACATGATTTTGCCAACATGTATGAACTGCAAGATAAGGTGGGCGCAAAAATTGCAGAAATGCTGCATTGTGAAGCGGCAATGGTAACTTCCGGTGCTGCATGTGCTATGGTGCTGGGCACAGCCGCTGCCATTACAGGAAAAGACCCCGAAAAGATTAAGTTGATTCCTAATCTCCCGGGGGCCAGACCGGAGGTAATTATGCAAAAAACACATCGCTATCTTTTTGATCAGGCCATAACAACAACCGGAGCAAGAATTATAGAGGTAGAAGGCCCGGAGGAAATGGACAAAGCCTTTAATTCCAACACGGTTATGACGCTCTATTTTAATGCGGCACAACAATCGAGCGTTACGAGAGAAGCGTTTGTAGCCTTGTCAAAAAAGCATAATGTGCCCTCTTTCATGGATGCCGCCGCAGATGTTCCCCCTGTTGAAAACCTGTTTAAATATCAAAAAATGGGGTTTGACCTGGTCACTTTTTCCGGTGGCAAAATGATTCGCGGCCCGCAAAGTGCGGGTTTGCTCTTTGGCAGAAAGGACCTGATTGAAGCTGCAAAGTTGAATCACAGTCCGCATGAGGCGCCTATCGGACGACCAATGAAAGTGAACAAGGAAGAAATGTTTGGCATGTATGCTGCGTTGAAGGCCTATCTCGAAAGAGACCACGAAAAGGAATGGCAGGACTGGCTTACCCGAATACAAAAAATTAAAAAAATAGTAGAATCGGTACCAGGCGTTACCGGACAAACCCATATTGAACCCGGACCGGCAAATGCATTCCCAAGTCTTGACCTCACCTGGGACGAACAGCAGGTAAAAATATCACCAAGGGATGTTCAAACATCATTAAGAAACGGCACGCCGAGTATAGTGGCCAATGCCGGGAAAGGACCCGATGGTAAGCCACGGTTAAGAGTAGGTGTAGTATTGTTAAAGCCTGAACAAGTGTCAATTGTTGCGCAAAGGGTAAGGGAGATTTTGAAAAATGCTTTATCGTAGATTAATTTAAAATTTGGATAATTATCTGTTTTAATGAACTCGCCTGAAAATTTTCTGTCTGAAGATTGCATTTTACTTGAGCAAATAGCACAGGGAAGTGAGCATGCGTTTAATTCATTATTTGAAAAATACTGGGGACTTGTTTATGTGGAAACCTACAAACGCTTAAAGAACAGTGAAGACGCTAAAGACATTGTTCAGGAAATATTTGCGCATATCTGGACAAACCGGCAATCGCTCAGCATAAACAATTTACCTGCTTATCTGCATGTTTCAGTGCGCAACCGCGTGATTAAAGCGGTAACAAAGCATAAGCGGGTTCATCCGTTTTTCAGTGTGCTGGATGATATACCCGAGTTGAGTTCACGGGCAGATTCTAATTTGTTATGGAAAGAGTTATTTAGCGCATACCAGGATTTACTGGAGTCGCTCCCGCCAAAACGCAGGGTGATTTTCAATATGCGCTACCATGAAGGACTCTCCACAAGAGATATTGCAGCACGGTTAGATGTTACCAGAAAAACAATCCAGAATCAGTTGGGCAAAGCAATAGACACACTTAAAGTATCGCTATTGAGAATTCTGATAGTTGTTGTAGTCTCATTGTTCTGACCTGCCGGTTTTGAAGCGTATAATAGCTTTTTGAATTTCTGAAGAAGGGAGACATGCGAAAAACCTGTAACCACAGACGATAAAAACAAATGGGGGCCGGTGCGGGGATTCACAGGATAAATATTAAAAAACCTCTGAAAAAATCAGAGGTTTCGCCTTGTTTCAACTGCAATCAAAACAGGGCCTGTTTTAAATTTACCCTGAGGGTTCCTTATTAACTTAAAACATTTCAAAACTATGAATCTTTGTCC